>CAJOPI010000260.1 GCA_905236275.1 uncultured Lachnospiraceae bacterium
GGTAGCCCGTACATTCGCCATAATTTCCATAAATCAGTTCCGTAACGATAGCAAGCCTGTTCGAAATCACAAGCTTCATGAAATATCCGAAAAGCATACGAAAGAGTCCATGTCTTACTCTCTCGTAGTCAAAATCATGTCTTTCCCTGAACTGTCCCAAAAGTCGCCCGGCTCTTCCGATAGGACCGGCAAGAAGCTGAGGGAAGAAGGATACAAAAAGGGCATAATCAATAAAATTCTTCTCAGCTTTTATGTCCCCTCTGTATACGTCGATAAGATAACCTACCACCTGAAATACATAAAAGGAGATTCCCACAGGAAGAACAACCCTGAAGTCTGTTTTGACTGAAAATATATCCGTAATAAAAGAGAAATATTTAAAGAATATCAGAAGTCCTATATTGAAGAAAATACCGGCTGCCGCAGTAAGCCTCATGATCAAAGTCTTTTCCCTGAACCTTTCCAAAGTCCTTGCAAGAACATAAGTGGAAACGGTTGATGACAGAAGCAGCAAGAGATAATAAGGCTCCTGCGACATATAATAAAAATAGCTTCCGGCAAGAAGCCAGATGTTTCTGTATTTATGCTCCAATAAAAAATATATAATCACGATAAGCGGAAAAAAGACCGCAAATGCAACCGAATTAAATATCATAAAAACAGTTCCTTACTGAATCCGGGATAATTCCAACAAACAACACTTTAACAATAATAAACTATAACCCTATCAGATTGCAAGCATAAAAGAAATGCTGATTTTTCTTTCAGCAAAGTCAAAAAAAGACCTGTGGAAGTTGATTCCACAGGTCTTAAATATCCGAAAATCTTCGAATTACTCTGCCTCAGTTGAAGCTGCCTCTGTTGAAGCCTCTTCTGTAGCTTCTGTTGAAGCTTCCTCAGTAGCCTCTGTTGAAGCCTCCTCTGTAGCCTCAGTAGCCTCTGTTGAAACTTCCTCAGTTGACTCAGTAGCCTCTGTTGAAACCTCCTCAGATGCTTCTGTTGAAGCTGCCTCTGTTGATGCTGCCTCAGTTGAAGCTGCTTCTGTTGATGCAACAGTAGCCTCTGTTGAAGCGTCAGATGAAGCAGAACCACAACCCATCATAAGTGTAGCTGCAACCATAGCTGATACCATTACCATAGCAATCTTGTTTCTCATAATAATTTTCCTCCTAATATCATATGTCCTGTTGACATATCTTCTCAAAAATAATATCCGCTGCAAGCTCTCTTGCAACTGTGATGTTAGTATAACCCATGAGGAGGTATTTGTAAACAGATTTTGAGAAATTTATGAACATTTTAGATTTTTGTTCATTTTTCGTTCATCTCATTGCCATTTTAAACAAATTGTTCAAACATTAGTCATTTTTATTGTGCAAGGTTGCAGATACAATTTCGAATATATTATCCTTTTGCCTTCAAATTTGCAAGTTCAGTTGCAGCAGTGGGAGAAAGCAGGGTTTCAAATCTATAGATTATATATCCGGAATAACCCTGAGCCCTTGCCTTGTCAACCTGTGTTGCAAGGTTTGTATTCGAAAGAGACCATCCCGGATCGTAGGAAAGCGGCTGACCACATTTATATGCTGCAAGTCCTACATAAATGGGAATTCCCGCCTTATCAATAGCCTTCCATGCAGCAAGCCTGTTGGAATACATAGTTGTTGAGGCAGAAGCACCATACTGGTCTGACCAGTATATCTGCGGACAGATATAATCCACGTATCCTGTAGTCGAAAGCCATGTATTTACATCAGCTCCTGATGCAAGAACATTCTGGATATTTCCCTGCGGTGATATTCCGAATATCTTGCCGGAAGCCTCACACACGCTGTGAACACTTGAAACCATTGAACTTATTGTTGCTGTTCCTACAGGAGGGAAATAATCATCAAAGTGAATACCATCTACAGCATAATTATTAACAATTTCCTGTACGCCAGCAACAATATTATCATTTGTTGCAAGTGCGGCATTTCCCGTAATTACACCGTTCCTGTATCCATAAGGATTTATCCATGCATGGAAGGCCAGCCCTTTGTTGTGTGCAATGCTCACCATATCACTTAAGGGATCAAAGCCCGGATTTCCGTTAAGCATTACGGTACTCCACGGATACACAGCTGAAGGATAAATCGCATCATTGTGAGATCGTACATGTACCATGATCGAGTTACAGCCCTGTGCCAGTACAGTATCGCACATTGAGGAAAACGAGGCATCAAACGAGGCCTGATCCTTGCCCTTCAGATAGGTCTGGATATCAAGAAACGAAATCCACACACCCTTTAACCCGCTTGTTGCTGTTGCTGCCTGAGCAGTCACCGGCATAGCCGCCGTAAGAACTGTGGCTGCCGTCAGCACAGCTGCCATAAGCTTCCTTATTAAGCCTTTCTTTTTCATAATTACTCCTTTCATTTAGCAGGCGCATAAACTCCCGCATAGGCATTTATATTACCATTGTTCGCAATTTTCAGCGAACCATCGGTTTCGAATGAAAATTCAAGTGAAACATCATCATCCTCGTAAGAAGCACTGTTTCCACTGACTGCTGCGACACCGGCAAACACTCTTTTACCATCTTCATCGGTAAAGTTGAATTCAAAGGAATTGCCATCGCCCGGTTCAAGACTTACTGTCATTTCATCAAGCTTGAAGGAGCCTTCCCATGAAACCTCGGCATCCCTTTCAGGATTATAAAGCTCAAAATTCTTGAAATCCGAAATCTCATCCTTTTCAAGATCGTACACATAAACCTCGCCGGATACCGCATTAACTGCAAGCATCTGCTCCATTTCATTTTCTTCAGAATCAAGAACAGTATAGGTGTAATAATAATCCTCATCCACCATGGTTTCAGTATCAAAGATAGCACTGCATCCAAGTCCGTCAAGCTTTTCTTCAAGAAGCGAATTTGCATCTTCTTTGCTTATTTCATCAGGTTCAACCGGCTCCTCACTTTCAATTTCATCTTCAGCTTCACCGGTATCAACCATTATTGTCGCTTCTGTTTCTTCTTTGCTTGCCTTTTGACCATTACACGCCGTCATCAGTGCCATTGCCGCTATAAGGGTCGCCATAAATAAATTCTTCCTAAACATACTGCCTCCAATCCGTCTCTTATGAAAAAACTTTTTGACAGTGAAAAAACGCACTGCCAAAAAGTAATTTCAAATTCTTATTTATTCCAGTAATTTATAATTGCATTTGCTTCAGCCTTTGCAGCCTTTTTCTGATAACTGCTGCTCGTAAGCTTTTCAAGATCTGACGAATTCGTCATGAAAGCATGTTCAACTATCAGCGCAGGTATTCCCTTGGCAGCCGAAGTACGAATTACCGAATAATAATCTCCGTTGTCACCGGTTTTGGTCTTTGCACCTCTGTTGGTCGTATCAAATGCATCCGATACTGCAGAACTTATCTTGGTCGCAAGAGTCTTCTTTGCACAGGAAGACTTGATCGAGTAGTAAACCTCAGTACCCTTCGCAGAACTTGAACCGGAATTGCAGTGAATGCTGACAAAAAGATTACATCCCTTATTACTTGCATAATCTGTTCTGTCCGTAAGTGACACATAGGTATCATCTGTCCTCGTATAATATACCTTTGCACCTGCATCCTCGAGGTAGCCTCCCACAAGCTTTGCAAGTGTGAGATTTATATCCTTCTCATCATAGCCGCCCGACGATGCACCATCATCACTTCCGCCATGACCCGGATCGATGCAGACCACAAGACTTGAGCTGTCAGAATCATCCGAATCTCCTGAGCTGCCGGAGTCACTTGATTTAGCCTTAACCTTGATTCTTGCCTTTGTATAGACATTGGTAGGATCTGACTTTGATCTTGCATAAAGGTAAATATATTTAGAGGTTGAAAGCTTCTTCACACCTGTAAGCTTTCCGTAACTGTCAACCTTCACATAAGTTGATATGCTGTCAACGTCATCTGATTCAAGTGAATACTCAATCGCATCATTTGTAGTCTTTTTAGGTGTATACTTCAGTACAGTTTTCAGGCTTGAGCCTACAGCTACGGTATAGGTACTCTTCTTGAATTTGATTGACGCAGGATTCATATAATCAACCGTCGCAGGCTCACCAAGAACGTATCCCTTTTCACCAATACTTGTGTTAGACTCGTTGTAGTATACAGAGGAAACCCTGTACTCAACCATTTCACCATTTGGAATCTTATCACCAAGCGTATTTCTGTACTTTTTCTTAGAAGATGTTGTTCCTGATGTATAAGTACTCAACGGTACAAGCCATGTCTCTTCACCATCTTCCGTATCATATTTCTTTGTCGTCTTATTGTAGGTATACAACTGTCTTGAAACAACATAACCTACAATATGACTTCCGTAATCACTTGTATCATAGTCCCAGTCAAGTTTTGCATCAGCTCTTGCTTCACTGTCCTCATAATACTCTGCCGTAAGGTTTGTAGGTGCTTCAGGTCTGCCAAACTCACTTACTACCTCAGAAGTTACACCGGCATTACCATTCACATCCTCAGTATCATCAGTAGCATACCCGCCTGTATAGGCTGTAACCCTGAAATAATAGGGTATTCCCATAGGTATATCAGTTATCTCTACCTTACGGCTTGTATACCAGCTCTTATAGGAGCCTGTAGTCTTACTTGTAACAAATTTCTTTACATATACTCCATTTGTTGACGCAGAGAAATCCGGGTCGGTCGAATACTCAATAAGATAGCCTGTTGCCTTCTTCACCTTTGTATAGGTAAAATGTATTGCATGCATTCCATCTGAGAAACCTTCAACCTCAGGTGCACTTCCACTTGTCAGCTTGACCTTTTTCCATGTCGTATATGAACTTGCAGGAACCGTATAAGTCTTTCCGTAATCACTGATGGTAAATTCCGGAGCAGCAACGCGGAAGAAGAATGTAACGTTTTTCTGCTTCGCGATCGTCACATTCGTACCGCCCGCATCATAGTAATGCAGCGTCTGAATACCCGTACTCTTCTTCGTATATTTTGCCTGAGTCATGGATGAAGCAGCAACAGTCATCGTCTCGCTGTTTGACTTGCTTCTTGCTGCATGCTGGATTATATAGTTACTGTTTCCCGTATTTGCAAACTGGAGGTCAACATAAGCAAAATTTGCACCACTCTGTGCAGCTATCATTCGCGGCGTGCACTGAACATATCCCGGTGTCTCACTCACACCATAGGTGCCTGCACCGTCAGTACCATACGCTATGATCTTATAAACCAGATTTCCGCTTGCAGTTACTGCATCATAAGCCGCCGTATCAATATAGTTAAGCTTCTTCTGCTTCTCTGCAAGTGCCGTCCAGCTCGAATCCGAATTCATTCGGAAAATACTGTAGCTGAGCTTCTTGGCATTTACAGGCTTCTTCCATGAAACCTTTACTCTGCCCTTTGCATCCATTACAGCTTTAACCTTACGGACATCACCCATAGCATTGACATCCTCGTCAAAGCCACTCGTAACCGTCAAAGTACCATAGTTAAGATTCAGGGAATAATTATCAAGATCGGTATTTTTTCCGGCTTTTACAGTAAAAGTATTATCTGAAACTCCCACAGCCGAAACCGAACCTGTAAACTCATATTCGAAGCTGTCATCACCCGGAAGTGAAGGTTCTGATTCAAGTTCATGGGCAACTAAAGGCTCATCAAGCGTTGATGTACCATCTGTAATGGTCTTACTTGCACTTTTCGATGTAAGAGTAAGCTCTATCGGAGTAATAGTATATTTAAAGTCGGCCTCCTTAGTTACAGAGCTGTCTCCCTTCACAGCCGATGCAACAACTTTAACGCTGTATTCTCCGGCATCAGCAGGCATAAAGCTGTCAAGATCAGTCTTTGTATTTCCACTTACAGTATAGGAGAACTTAACCTTCTTCTCATATCCGTCACAGTTTTCGAAAACAATATCAGGCGAAACTGTTTTCGCACTGTCATCAAATTCTACTTTATTATTCTTTTCTATATCACCGGTATCAATCGTGATGGAAGGTTCAGGAACTTCATCATCGGACACACTGTTATCCGACGTAGTGTCTTCAGATACACTGTCACCCGACACACTGCCCTCAGATACAGTCTCTGAAGCAGTTTCAACTGTCTCATTGCTTGAAACACTCTCCGCTTCATCTGCGCTGACTGAAGCAGTTTCTTCAGCAGAAGCTTCTTCAGCCGACGACTCACTTACCGTATCAGCTGTCTCTTCATCTTCTTCCGAACTCTCTGCTGTCTGAGCGCTCAGACTGTCCAAGCTCACAGCATCAGTACTTAATGAGTCAGTTCTTAATGAATCAACACTGACCGCTGAACCTTCACTAACGGAACTCTTTGCAGCAGCCCATGATAACTCTCCGGAGTTCGTACCGAAAAGCAGGCTGACAGAAATAAGAAGCGCCGTTAAAGACTTTAACCTCTTCTTCATTATTGCCTCCATATAAAACTATAAATACATATAACTCCTGACAGTACGACTATTGCCACACATAATAGAGCGTTCTGTCCCGTAAACAAGACCAAATCTTGTATACTTTCAATTTAATATAGCACGAAACAAGAATTATGTCATTATCATTTCATAGAAATTTAACATTTTTTATTGTTGTTTTATGATCAAATCGTAAAAAGTGATATCAGTGATTGTTCCGCGCTTTGCGCAGCTGTGCATACACTCTAACTAAGCTCACTTGCCTTCGCTAAGTGTTCGTAGTATTCACACTCATATTGGAGCGGGTCATAAAGTCATTCACCCACTGACAAGCAAGCTTGCCATGGATGATGACTTTTGCCCCTGATATCATTTTATGTCAGGATAGGTATTTGTAGGCAGGTCAAAATTTATCGCCTGACTGTACAGAATATCCGTAAGCTCATCGACATTCTCCCTTGTAACGTGCATTCCAAAGCCCTGTTCCAGCAGTTCCTTTTCCGTAATACCATTATAAACACAGTCGATTATCTTGTCCCCTATCTCCGGACAGAAATGACTTGTCTCATAATAATTGGTCATGTCAAGAGTAACATTATTGAAGCCGCTGAAATTGTAATAATCGGTGATTTCCGCCAGCTGTCCTAAGAATACTATATAACCGTTTGCAATATCCTTCTGATATGTATATCCGTTTATAGGATTTGTAAAGAACCTCAGATTAATATCGTACTCATCGCAAAGGTCAACTATCCCTTCAATATCCTTAAACGACTGCTCTCTCGGAGCGTAATAATCCGACCAGGTCGCCTCTGTCTTCTCATAGTTGAAGCCTGTGGGAATCTCAAGATTTTCCGTTCCCGTCTCCAAAAGCCTTTCTCCATATATCGGATCGGTATTCTTGTGCTCCATTATTACTTCAAGAGAGTCCGACAGAGTAATAATATCAAAGTAACCTAAATAAAACTTTAATTTATCCAAAAAAGTTCCGTCCCATGGAAATCCTCTTCTGTAAAGCTGCTCATAATGAAAAGTCGGGTCCACAAAATATGAAATATCATCGATACCTATTGTAACATTCTTAGGAACAATGCCATGATTTATAAGTATTTTCAAATCTTCAAGGTGCTCCGCCGGAGTCCCCTCGGAATAGGACATATCATAGTATTTTCCGTCTTCCATTTTTGAGACATCAAAAAATCCCACTCTTGAAGAACCGAATAAGAACGAATCATATTTATCCGGATGTTTCAGAACGTTACGCATCTTGATAAAGCGCTTATTCGGCTCAACTCCGTTATTCACTATGGAATCCGGATGAAATATATTGTAGGGATCAATAATTACCGCTGCCGGTATAAAGAGTATCCCAAGTATAAGTGCAAATGACACACATTTTATCAAAAATTTTTTCATAAATCCACCTGAAAAATTCAAGCTAAGGAGTGTTCCTAACTCATCAGAAGTTGAAATATATAAACGTCTGGCTTGTACCGCCATGCAGTTCTGAAATAACAATAAGTGCTGTCAGCGACACATAAATAAGCCACCTTACGGGAAGCTTTGCCTTTCCAAGCTCCACTGAAATATCATGTTTCAGTGAAATGAAATCGTAAAGCATAAGTGCCGTTATCGCTGCGAGCACCTTAAGAAGAGCTGTCACCGTAAGGTTCATGTCTACCATCATCTTTGTCCACGCATCGGCAAAGTGAAGTATCACCCCATTATGCATATGAGTGACAATGAAGAGCGCATCTTCTATGCTCTTTGAGCGGAAGAAAATCCACGCGACATCTATCATTGCAAAAGTAATTGCCCAGTGCAGGAAATTTCCCGCAATTGCAAGTGCCCTTGCTCCCGGCTTTCCGGCATCGGATTCCTTCTTCTTGAATATTTTCCTGCATAAACCTTCTATAATCTGATATATTCCATGCAGCCCGCCCCAGATTACAAAGGTCCATGCGGCACCATGCCAGAGACCGCTCACAAGCATTGTTATAAGCTGGTTCCTGTTCTTTTTGAACTCACCCTTCCTGCTTCCTCCAAGCGGAATATATACATAATCCCTGAACCATGTAGAAAGCGATATATGCCATCTCGACCAGAATTCCCTTATTGACCTTGAAAAATAAGGACTTCTGAAATTGCTCATAAGATCAATATTAAAAAGCCTTGCAACACCGATAGCAATGTCGGAATAACCTGAAAAGTCACAATAAATCTGAAAAGTATACATTATCGAGGTCATGATAAAGGTCATTCCGAAATAATACGGAACCGCTCCATAAATCATGTCAACGTAAACAGAAAGCGAATCAGCAACTATCAGTTTCTTAAAATACCCCCAGAGCATCATGCGAAGACCGCTCTCAGCCTTTGCAGCATCAAAAGGTCTCTTCTCAAAAAACTGATCCATAAGTTCCGGTGCCCTTCCTATCGGTCCCGCAATAACCTGTGGGAAGAAAGATATATGCAGGGCATATTTTGCAAAATTCGTCTGCGCCTCGACTTTTCCATTATAAACATCAGCCAGATAGCTTACTGTCATAAATGTATAGAATGAAATTCCCGCAGGCTGGAGCAGTTTCAAGGTATAGGGATGCATCGAGAGCCCGAAAAGTCCGGCTACCGCAGCCACAGATTCCGCCACAAAATTAAAATACTTAAAGAATGCCAGAAATGCAAACGCCACCACAACAGCAAATATTAGGAATTTCTTTTTGCCATTCTGCGAATTTTCCTTACTCATTGAAAGTCCCGCAGCCCAGCTTATAAAGGTTGTAAATAACAATATAGGAAAATACTGCGCGTTAAGCGATATATAAAAATACCAGCTTATTATCAGGAGAACTATCCATCTCACCCGTTCTGAACAGGCCCAGTAAAGTCCGAATACGAACGGCAGGAAGAAAAGAAAGTCTAATGTATTAAAGAGCATCTGTTTACCTCACATTAAGAGAGTCAGGCCGCCTCATATCAGTTCAAGGCAGCTTGACTCCCTTTTAATATTTATGATGTCAGGCTGTGATCACAGTACCGGTCTTTCCGCGTATTGCATCTTCTACAGCTTCTAACGACGTAATAAGCACACGTGCATCAGGCTTTGATTTCAGGAAATCGATTGCTCCCTCAATCTTCGGAAGCATTGTTCCGGGCTCAAATTCCCCGCTTCCTATCATCTTCAGTGCTTCCTCGACAGTCATATTCCTAACCGGCTCTGCATTAGCCTTTCCAAAATTTTTCATGACCGAATCCACGCCGGTAAGTATAATAAGCTCATCCGCTTCAAGTTTTTTAGCAAGAAGCGAGGCTATCGAATCCTTCTCTATAACAGCACTTGCACCCTTCAGGTTGCAGTTCTGCTCTATTACCGGAATTCCGCCGCCGCCTGCCGCAACAACTATCTGCCCCGAATCATAAAGTGTTTTAATAGCATCGATTTCAACGATCTCTATAGGCTTCGGAGCGGCAACCACCCTTAAATAGCCCTTACCGGGGTCCTCTCTTGTGAAATTACCCTTTCTCTCTTCCATGCTGGCTTCCTCAGCCGTCATATGCCTTCCGATAACCTTTGTAGGTTCGTAAAAAGCCTCATCATAAGGATCAACCGTTACCTGTGTCAAAATAGTGGCAACACTTTTCGAAATTCCTCTTGAAAGAAGTTCAGCCTTAAGCGAATTCTGTATGTCATAGCCTACATATCCCTGACTCATAGCCGAGCAGACACACATTGCAGCGGGCGAATAGTCCGGATAAGTCCTTCTGAGCTCTGTCATCGCCTTGTGTATCATAGATACCTGAGGTCTGTTGGAATGGGTAATAGCTAAATCATAACCCTCCTCGACAAGATCCGCAAGAGACCTTGCCGCCTTCCTTACCGCATTAAGCTGTTCATTTGTCGTATATCCTAAAGCCTTGTGTCCCAGCGACACCACTGCCCTGATATTTGCCATTTTCTGTCTGCTCCTTCATACTTTTGTGATTTATGTTTTGATATCTATACTATAGCATATTTTACGGTAAACGTATTTATTTTTCAAAAAATCCAAAAACTCCCGCAATCAGTGCACCTGTATATACGAAAAAGTCCGAAATATTGTAAACATATTTTCCAATAGGAATATAGTCCACAACATATTTCTTTCTTATCCTGTCCGCCGTATTACTCAAAGCACCTCCGAGACATATGCTCCATCCCAGATTTTTCATAAACGAAACCCTGCCGTTTTCATCTGAAACTGCAATATATAAGGCAATCCCCGCCGTAAAGACCGTCGAAACCAGCGTGACAAATTTCGGTCTGTCTTTCATACTGCTTCCTGCGAATCCCGAATTTTTAACTATTCTAAAGGTCTTCCTGCGCTCAGCAAACTCCTTAAAAATCAGATCCGCTGCAGCAAGTACGAGAGAAATCAGGTAAAATCCGGATTTTTTCAAATCGCTGCTCCTGTTCCGGCTTCCTCAGCCTTTTCAAGTTCGGCAACACCTCTGAGGTCGATTATCGGACCGCCTGTCTTATCTATATATTCCTTAGTGATGGTAACCCTTCCGATATTCGGATCTCTGGGCACTTCAAACATAATGTCAAGCATGAATTCCTCTATGATGGAGCGAAGAGCCCTTGCGCCGGTTTCCTTCTCTATTGCCAGTTTTGCAATTGAATACAATGCCTCATCCGTAAATTTGAGCTGAACCTCATCCATTTCCAGAAGTTTTTCATACTGACGGATTATTGCATTTTTAGGCTCTTTCAGAATCTTGACATACATATCCTCAGAAAGTCCCTCCATCGGGCAGAGAATGGGAAGTCGTCCGATAAATTCCGGAATCATTCCGAATTTACGGACATCTTCGACGGTAACTTTTTTCAGGATATTCTTTTCCTTATCCCAACGGTCCTTAAGTTCGGAATTGAAGCCTATAGAGGTTTCTTTTGTAAGCCTCTGCCTGATTATTTCATCAAGGTCAGGGAAAGCCCCTCCACAGATAAACAGGATATTCTTCGTGTTAACGGTTTCCAAGGGAACCATTGCATTTTTGGAATTAGCCCCTACAGGAACCTCCACCTCGGCACCTTCGAGAAGCTTAAGCATTCCCTGCTGCACACTCTCACCACTGACATCCCTGCTGTGGGTATTTTTCTTCTTTGCGATCTTATCAATCTCGTCTACGAAAATAATGCCGCACTGCGCCCTTCCCACATCATTATCCGCTGCAGCAAGAAGTTTTGATATGACCGACTCTATATCGTCACCGATATATCCCGCCTCCGTAAGCGAAGTCGCGTCCGCTATGGCAAGCGGAACATTCAGAAGTTTTGCAAGCGTCTTTACCAGATAGGTTTTACCACAGCCTGTAGGACCCATAAGAAGGATATTTGATTTATCTATCTCAACTCCGTTTTCTCCGTTCAGATCGGCCTGAACCCTCTTGTAATGGTTGTAAACTGCCACAGAAATGACCTTCTTGGCATAATCCTGTCCAACCACATATTCATCAAGCATTTCCTTTAACTTATGGGGCTGGGGAATATTCTTAAAATCAAATTCCTTTTTTATGCTGTCCTTAGAAGCCTTCTTAACACGCTTGCTGCCGGACATCCCGCCCATGTCTGACCAGTTTACAAACTGGATATTCGGAATACCGGGTATGCCAAAGCCCGTATTTTTCTTAGCTTCTGTCTTCTTTTCATCTTTTTTTTCTTCTTTATCTTCTTTATCCTCAGCAATGCTTTCCTTGGGCTTTTCTTCGGAAACAGCCGTATCGTTTCCACCTTCATTCTTTGCAGCGTCATTTCCGATTATTTTAGAAATATCTACGGGCTGCTGAAAAGCCTGTCTTTGAAGATCAGCCATTGCCTGCCCGTAAATGGAGCTCAGATCCATCTGACTCATCTTATCCATTGTAGTCCTGAGACAGTCACTGCAAACACAGATATTATTCGGAAAATGAAACATCTTTCCTGCATTTCTTTCGGTTCTTCTGCACATATAGCAGACATCTTCATATTCTTTCTCGTCTTTATCGCCCA
>CAJOPI010000261.1 GCA_905236275.1 uncultured Lachnospiraceae bacterium
GGAAAAATTTAATAAAGAGCGCAATGAAATAGGCGGAGAGACAGTTTCTGTCACCATCAGAAAGATTTCTTCCGGTGAAGTCGTAACTTATATGGCAGATGGTGGATACCGGCCGGACGCTTATATCCCGTCAAACTATGCCCTCGGAGAGATGCTTGAGGCGAGTGGGATATCTACGGTAAAGGTTGCAGACAGGATTGCCGGAAACACAGCCGGAATACTGATGAAAAAGTCAACAAATGATGAATTTGTTAAAAAATATGGAGAAATAAACATGAAAAACGTTCTGGATGCAGCAAATGCAGGTGATATCGTATTTGCGTATACGAATCCGTATACTTCCGCAACGGGACTAAACATTCTTACTACAATGCTGGCATCCTTTGACAGCAGCAATCCTCTTTCTGAAACAGCAGTATCGAAGCTCACGGAATATCAGAAAAACGCACCGACTGCTGCATATACGACAGGAGTTTTGAGAAATTCTGCTGCAAAGGGAATAGTTGACGCAATGGTGATGGAGGAACAGGCATATATCAATACTCCGGAGCTTAAAGATTACGTATTTACACCTGCCGGTATCAGGCACGATCATCCTGTATATACATTTGATTATGTAAGTCCGGAAAGACAGGAGGCTGTCAAAATGTTTACGGATTTCTGTCTTACGGATGAAGCACAGAAAACAGCTGCAAAGGATGGCTTTAACAGAAATGATGAATATCTTTCGCAGGAGACAGGTCTGGATGGAGCAGGATATATCGCTGCCCAGAAGGTCTGGAAGCAGAATAAAAACGGTGGGAAACCGGTAGTAGCGGTATTTGTTGCCGATGTTTCCGGTTCGATGGATGGAACGAGACTCAATTCACTTAAACAGTCTCTCATAAATACCATGCAGTATATAGACAGCAGTAATTACATAGGTCTGGTAAGCTATTCGGATGGTGTAAATATAGAACTGCCCATAGGACAGTTTGACAATAAACAGAGGGCTTATTTCTCGGGTGCTGTAAAAGACCTGACGGCAACGGGCGGAACTGCTACCTATGACGGTGTTCTGGTAGGCATGAAGATGCTGGAGGAATACAGAAAGGAAGTTCCAAATTCAAAGCCTATGCTTTTTGTACTTTCAGATGGTGCACAGAATGTCGGCTATACGTTAAAAAGAGTAACACCCATAGTCGGGGGCTTGTCAATCCCTGTTTACACGATAGGTTATGAAATGAGTGATGATGACAAAGAGAGCCTGCAGCAGCTGTCGGATGTAAATGAGGCAGCCTGCATAGATGCAGATGTAGAAGGTATAGTCAATGATCTGAGAAATTTATTTAACGTAAATATGTAAATGTAAAATATGAAAATAAAAATATTGCAGAAGAAAATCGCAGAATATCCTAAGAAGGTAATGGCGCTGGAGAAAATGTATGAATCGATCCCGGGCATAAAAAAACTGTCAGAGGAGATGGAAAATATAGACAGAGCCAAAAATCCTGAAGAAGAACTCCGGAGAAAGCTGAAATTATTAAAGGGTTACAGGATAAGCCTGGATGCCTTATATGATAATTATATAAGGATCAGGGATGATATCGGAGCTGACCTTAAAGACCTGAAGGAAGAGGAACCGGATGAAACGGTCAGACTGAGTATGATACAGGCAGAACAGCTTATATTATCCGTAAATGCATCTGCTGGAACACTCGGTGAAGAGAGGAAAAGTCTGGATTTCTCGATTCAGAAATTAGAAATGCTGTTAAAAGGGATGAAAGAAAAAAGTGAAAATTTTATGAACTAGTTAAATTTTTGCATACAATAGTTGACGTTAAAACAAAAAAGAGTATAATAGTTCGTACCCGAACAATTCGAAATCTAATTATTCGGTGACGAACTATTTTTTTATTAAAAAGGAGCTGTTAATAAATACGGCAAACGTCAAAATGACGTTTGCTGTGCCGGATCTTAGCGTCTGTGCAGGACTTTCATGCATGGCGTAAGCCATCCATGAAAGTTTACTAACAGATCCTGACTGTAAATTGGGGTGAAAATGGATAATAGAAGCGTATTGAAAAGTGTTGGCTGGCTGTCTTCGTTGATCACAAGGCGGATGGATCAGCTCTGTGCTGCAAGAAAACTCAGCGGGGCAGAGGGAAGGATACTTCATTTTGTAATGACGATCGATCATGATATTTTTCAAAAGGACATAGAGTTTGATTCACACCTTAAAGCATCAACTGTATCGGAAATTTTGAAAAGTATGGAACAAAAGGGACTTATCAGGAGAGAGTCAGTCGCGCATGATGCCAGATTGAAAAAAATAGTTCCTACAGAGAAAGTCGCAAAGCTGAAGGAAGAGGTCATGTCTGATATGACTCAGTTGGACAGGGATCTGACAGAAGGGATAAGCGACAGCGAATTAAAAATGTTTGGAGAGGTATGTCTGAAGCTTATAGGAAATCTAAAAAAACTGGAAGAGAGGAAATGAGATGCATAACATTAAGACTATAGCCAAGTGCATAAGAGAGTTTAAAAAACCATCTATGCTTGCACCTTTTTGTGTTGCATTAGAGTGTATGCTCGAGTGCTTTATACCATTGATAATGGCAAGGCTGATAAATCAGATGGATGGAAGCTCCATGAGACCTATAATCGAAAATGGTACCTTACTTATCGTGATGGCTTTTGGCTCCCTCACATGCGGAATACTGGCAGGTAAATATGCTGCAACAGGTTCCACGGGTCTTGCAAAAAATTTAAGGGATGATCTTTTTAACAGGATAAATGAGTTTTCATTTGCGGATGTTGATAAGTTTTCAACTTCGTCGCTGGTAACGAGGATGACCACTGATGTTACCAATGTGTCAAATGCCTATCAGATGCTTATAAGAATGGCATTCAGGGCTCCGCTGATGCTTTTGTTCTCAATAATCATGAGTGCGACCATTAACTTTAAGATGGCTACGTATTTCATGGGAATGGTTCCGGTGCTGGCAATTGTCCTTTTCGGAATCGTCCACATAGTGCGCCCCATATTCACGCGCATATTTAAGAAGTATGATGCGCTGAATAATTCC
The DNA here is from genome assembly GCA_905236275.1 of uncultured Lachnospiraceae bacterium. Taxonomy (GTDB): domain Bacteria; phylum Bacillota; class Clostridia; order Lachnospirales; family Lachnospiraceae; genus NK4A144. Next base: position 3,069 of record CAJOPI010000261.1, read on the forward strand.
GTACAGGAAAACATTGCCGGAATCAGGGTAGTAAAGGCATTTGTAAGGGAAGACTATGAAAAGAAAAAGTTCTCGGATGCAGCAGAGGAGGTAAGAAACGATTTCACAAACGCTGAAAAGATACTTGCACTTAACACACCGGTCATGACCTTCTGCATTTATCTTGCAATACTGCTGGTGTGCTACAATGGTTCGAAAATGATAATCAATTCAGGGGCAACGGAGCTTACTGCCGGAGAACTTTCGTCACTTTTAACCTACGGGGTGCAGTGTCTCGTATCACTTATGATGGCTTCTATGGTTTTCGTAATGACAACCATGGCTGCAGAGTCTGCCGGTCGTATAGCAGAGGTCTTGAATACAGAAAGCACACTCAGATCTCCTGAAAATGGGATTAAAAGTGTTGACAATGGTGATATAGATTTTGAAAATGTTTCCTTTAAATACAAGGCAGACAGTAAAAAATTTGCACTTTCAAATATTAACCTTCATATAAAGTCAGGACAGACAATTGGAGTCCTGGGTGGTACGGGTTCTTCAAAATCATCCCTTATACAGCTGATCCCCAGACTTTATGATGTCAGTGAAGGCTCTGTGAAGGTGGGAGGAAGGGACGTAAGGGAATATGATCTTGTGACTCTTCGTGATGCAGTTGCCGTAGTTTTGCAGAAAAATGTCCTTTTCTCAGGCAGTATCAAAGAAAATATGAGATGGGGAAATAAAGATGCAACAGATGATGAAATTATTGCTGCATGCAGGATTTCACAGGCAGATGAATTTATACAGCAATTCCCTAATAAATATGATACCCATATAGAACGCGGTGGCACTAATGTATCCGGAGGACAGAAACAGAGGCTCTGTATTGCCAGGGCAATCCTTAAAAACCCAAAAGTGCTTATATTTGATGATTCTACATCAGCTGTAGATACCAAAACAGACGCGCTCATAAGGAAGGGACTTGCAGGTTCGCTTCCGGATACTACTAAAATAATCATTGCACAGAGGGTTTCATCGGTTCAGGAGGCAGATCTGATACTGATAATGGAGAATGGTGAGA
>CAJOPI010000262.1 GCA_905236275.1 uncultured Lachnospiraceae bacterium
CACCTGCTGTCATATCAAGTTCAAACTGTTCCGATGTCAGAAACTTCATGTCAGCAGTAACACCAATCTTTTCAGCACTAATCTCATTGGCTTTGGAAAGCACCTTGTCATGATCCTCAGGCACTTCTCCATCTGAGTAAACCCACCATACAATCTGGACGGGAGTATTGGCGATGTTTTCTGCGTTTTTCTCTTCATCGTTGTAATTAGAAGTCTGACTTACAGAGCCGCATCCTGCCAGAGTCACAATTAGTAAGGCCGCAATAATTTCTGTTACTTTTTTCATCACGATAATCTCCTTTAGTTTCTTATTCTTTAACCGCACCTGTCAGCATACCTGTTATGATATGTCTTCTGACAAGAGGATATGCAAGAAGTATTGGAAGTGTTATGATAACAACCACTGCCATTCTGAAGCTTTCTGTTGGTATGCTTTTTAAGACTGCCCCCGAGATATTATCATTTGTAGCCATAAATTCAGCATTCTTCTGAATCGAGTACAGAAGATACTGCAATGGATACAGCTCTTTCCTTTCAGGTCTGATATAAAGCATTGCATAATACCAGCTGTTCCAATATGCAAAGGCTTCAAATATCCCCACCGCTGTTAATATCGGCCGCCCCAACGGAATTACAATTTCAAAAAAAATTCGCAATACCCCTGCTCCATCTATCCTGGCAGCATCAATCAGTTCATTTGGTATATTGTCGCGAAAATACGTGCGCATAACAATTATGTACCAACTGGAACATGCCTGAGGTAATACCAGTGCAAGGAAACTGTTTTTAAATCCGAAAAGCTGCGTGTTTACAACATAAGACGCCACCAGTCCTCCTCCAAAAAACATTGGTATCATAATAAGGACAGTGTAAAAACCGCGCAGGGGAAAGTCTTTCCTTGATAACGTAAACGCCATTGTTCCGATAAGCCACAGCGAAAGCACAGTTCCCATCACTGTTACCGCAACGCTTACTCCAAACGCCCTTCCTACAGAGTCTATTCTTGCCATTAGATATCGATAGGAATCAGCTGACCACTCAAGGGGGATGAAGCTATATCCCTTCCTGGCAATAGAAGCTTCGGAGGAAAAAGATATGATCACTGTAAATAATAGAGGCAACACAGTTAACAGGGAAATCAAAACTCCAATGAATGAAAAAATCATATTGGTAAAGGGTTTTATTTTTCTCAAAAAACACCCTCCTCCGGGTCCACTTTTTTAATCAGCATATTTGCAATAAGCAGGAAAATGCACCCTATAACGTTCTGCATAAGACTCGCAGCTGCACTGTACCCATAATTTGCTTGCTCCATAAGAGCCTTATAGGTATATACATCTATTGTCTGTGTAGTGGAAATTATTGAGCCTGAGTTTCGAGTTGCATGAAAAAATAAGCCAAAATCCGTATTAAAAATCCCCCCAAGATTAAGTAAAAGAATTACGATAACAATCGGTCTGATTAAAGGAAGCGTTATCTTTAATACCATCTGCCATGCACCTGCTCCGTCAACCATGGCGCTTTCATATAATCCCGAATTAATGGATGCAATATTTGCCATATACATGACGAGCGCATAACCATATGCCTTCCATGTATGAGTTACTACAAGAATAATGGGCCACACCGCTGGCTCCTGATACCATCTGACAGGCTCTTTTCCTAATTCTATCAAGGCATTATTAAAAAGCCCTTTGTCTGTAGACAAAAATGCAAAAAGAAACATGCTCACCACCACCCATGACATAAAATGTGGCAGCATAGCTACAGACTGAGTAATTCCTTTCAACCTGTCGGAATACATATATGAGAGCATGATAGCAAGAGCTATCGGTAAAACAGTGTCAATAATCAGAAACGTAAGATTATAAGCAAGAGTATTTCGAACAACCGACTTTATCTGAGGATTAATGAAGAGGAATCTGAAATTCTCAAGTCCAACCCAAGGGCTTGCAACAAATAAATTATAAATAAAGTTCCTGCCCGGAACCTGCTTGTAGCGTTTGAACGCAATAACAATTCCAAATAAAGGCAGATAACAGAATGCAATATACCATGCGATTGTGGGCAAGGACAGTGCTATCAACCCAAGTGAAGAGCCTATTCTTTTTTTATTATTCTTCCCATTTTTATGCTTCATTATCAGCATTTATCCACGCTTTCATATTCGCAGTCGCCATGCATTTTGATATTGTCAATATTACTGTTTCCACATCCACACAATCAGGTTGTCAGACATCGTCATACCTGACTGCGCATCTTCACATGCCAACATATATGCCCCTCTGATACAATCACGAATGAGAAGGGCCTAATCCTGTTCAGCAATTATTTGTCCGCTCCCGCGCCTCATTACTCGGGCAAGCCCCAAATAGTCAGTTCTAAAACACAGTATTATTTTACCATTTTACGTTTATTTTTTTGTAAAAAAAGAATGAAACCACACAAATAAAAAGCACACATTGGTAGCACAAAAACCAATGTGTGTTAATGAATCCATATGAAGTTGTACAGCTCTAATTTTCAAGTTTTATTATTGGTGCGCTTACGGAAAATTGCACCAGCAGTTCACCAACAGCCTAAAAGCATAGACTTTCACACATTAAGAATCTCAATGATCCAAAAGTCCAAAAAAGAATCTCTCTTTAATCGGATTGTCTATTACATGAACCGGTTTCATCTGATTGGTCATAG
>CAJOPI010000263.1 GCA_905236275.1 uncultured Lachnospiraceae bacterium
GCTGTCTTGACCTTTGAAGAAATCTCCTCAACTACAGGTGCTTTGATTTCAACCTTTGCCATGTTAAGTTTTACCTCCTTATAAAATTTTGACCGAAAGAGGTATCTTTCATAAACAGAAATATCCCTGCCGCCGAAGCGACAGGGACATAGTAATCTTATCGATAACTCTTTTATCCTCGGCAGGCGTTTTCAACTTATGCCTTGCGGCACCTGCTGTCTTCGGCCGGTTTGTCTCACAAACCTTTACGACTATATCACAAAGACCTAACGCATGTCAAGAATATTTTCTTTAATTTTCTACCTTAATTTTCTGCCTTGATCGTAAGGGTGAACTTCTTGCCCGAACCATCCCTCAACTGGTAGACTATCTTGTACTTGCCTTCAGAAGTAGGCTTGAATTTTACAAGGCTTCCTGTTTCATCATAGGTGACTTCTGATTTTGCAAGCACCTTTTTACCTGCCGAAATATAGGGTGCAAGCTCCTCTAATGTTGCAAAGTAAAGATAATTTCTCTTTATTCCGCTTTTTTCAACCTTATAGCTTGCCACCACATCCTGACCTATCATGGAATTCAGATTTCTTAAATCAAAGGTCGAGCCGACCTTTCCGATAACCGTACCCTTATTCTTAAGCTTTGCATCCTCAAGATATCCTACGTATTTGGTTTTGGTTACGGCTATCATTCCGATATATATGGTCTCACCGTCATATTCCGCCGATATCAGAGCTGATGCCGCCGCAGTATTCGATGAAACGCCGGGTCCGAGAGCCTTCGCATTTTTATTCAGTTTGACTCTGCCTTTTTTTACCGTAAAGGACGAATCTCCGGAAACACTCCATACCGCCGACTTTGCCGCTCCCTTTATCTTCTTTCCGGATGCATCTCCGATATCGAATTTAACAGATTTTCCGGGCACAAGCAGCATCCATGTACCTGATTTATAAGCGGATTTCTTTGTAACAAAGGTATGATTCGAAGATATTGCATCCGGATAGGAAACAGATGCCTCCTTCTGTGTGCTGAGTACTGCCGGATCGGACTCGCCCTCCTGAACTGTCAGCTCCTCCGAATTTTCCGATGCAGTAACCTCTGTCCCACTCTCTTCAGCAGTTTCAGCCGCCCCTATGTTTACCGATGAAGCTATCAAAGTCAAAGATAATAATAATGCGAAAATTTTTTTCTTCATACCCGTTCCTCTCTCATCAAAAAATTGTCACAAAACAATACGTATTCTACGCCACCTTGATCTTTATCGAGAATTTCTTTTTTATTCCCCCGGGAGCCGTAACCTTAAAGGTGTAGGTTCCTTTTTTCGTCGGCGTAAACGTTGCCGGATTTCCGTCGCTGTCATAGGTTACCATGCTTTTAGCTTTTTTAGGAATAGAAAGAAGGTAACCCAAAGTATAACTTGTACCTATCTCGGCATTATTTTCGCCATAGAAATAAATCTCTTTTCCGCAGATATAGGAGATTTTATTAAGACTAATGGCTTTCCCCTGTGATACGCTTATCTTCAGTGATTTTGTCTTCCTATCCTCCGAAACTGCTGCCTTCCTGATTTTATCAAGAGCTATAAATTTCAGCTTAACCGTCGAATTGTTATAGGTTACCGTAACAGTGGTTCTTGCCGCGGACGTATAGGACACATCAGCAGAATATGCATTTGCTTTTTTCAGACAGCTAAGCTTATTGTTTTTCAGCTTGAAATTGCTTGTATCGGAGGAACTGTAGGTCACTGCCGATTTCTTCGATGCCGCCTTAATCTTATTTCCGTTAGCATCCACTATCGTAAAGCTTATCTTCTTTCCCTTAGAAATCCAAAGCGTTCCGCCATCCGTAATAAATCCGCTGCTTGTTTTTACATAAAACGCCGATTCCTTTTCAGCAGGAACCTGAGCCGCAGAACCAACAGCCTTTGCAGCATCCACACATCCTGTGACCGAGCCGCCTGTTGAAGATGACGAATAAGTAACTCCGTCCGTTGTTTCAAGTATTTTTGCCCTGACCGCTTCCGAAGCATCTTCGTTATCCAAAGCTGAGATATCAGGATTAATCGCATAAACAAGGGCAGCCACTCCCGCAACCACAGGAGATGCCATCGAGGTTCCGCTCATATTGCCATATTTATTGTCCATATAGCAGGAATAAATCGTCGTTCCAGGCGCCGCAAGATCAACCCATTCTCCATAATTAGAATAGCTTGCAAGAGTTCCCGAGGAATCAATCGCCGCAACCGAAAGAACCCCATCACAGGCTGCCGGATAGAATTCGGTATCGGTTCCTTTGTTTCCGCTTGCGCATACCAACGTTGCACCGCTTTCATTCAGACCGTCTATCGCCTCCTGCAAAAGCCTGATCCCTTCTAGTGAAAGCGAAGCACTTCCGATACTCATGTTTACCACGTCAACCTTCCACTCCGCCGCAACATTAATCGCTCTCAGAAGATTTGCAACAGGCATTTTTCCGTCAGCATTTGCAACCCTTATCAGGTAAAGATCAGCTTCCGGAGCTACGCCGCAGCCGCCTTTCCCATTATTTACGGTTGCTGCAACTATTCCCGCCACATGAGACCCATGACTTACAGTTGAACTGCTAACCGGTGACACATCTGAGCTTCCGTCAGATACATTGTATGTTTCTTTTACCCTGCCAGATAAATCTTCATGATATGCATCAAATCCATTATCTATTATCGCAACACTTACGCTGTTTCCGGAAGTCACCTCCCATGCGGCTTTACTGTTGATTTTCGTATGATGCCACTGTTTCACATAATAAGGATCAGAAGGGGTTGTACTCTCAGTCTCCGAAACATTGTCTTCAAGAGCCTCGTTTTCCGCAAGCTCTCCCGCATATCCATAGTCAGCAGTCTCAAAGAGATAATTAGGTACAATCACCCTGTCAACGCTTACGGATTTTGCTGCCTCGGTAAGAGACTCTTTTATTTCCCTGTCAAATTCTATTACGGCAATTCCGTCTGACCAGGAGCTCAATTCAGCCCCATAGGATTCCGCTACCTCTTCGGCCTCCTCCTTTGAATTTGCCGAAAAAACAGCTTCATTTTCAATATAATCCTCACCTGCTTCAAGCGATTCAAGTTCCTCTGCCTGTACCTTCAGGCTTTCCTGAACTGTCAGCTCCTCTGCAGCTTCCTCTCTTCCTTCACTTTCCGACAGTTCGACCTCCGCCGGAATGATAACCTCTTCCGGTTCAGCCATTACCGGTAAAGAAGAAAGCAGCACTGCAATAATTACTAAAATAGCTATACTGTTTTTCTTTTTCATCTCGCACCTCTCTGATTTTTTCGCACATAGTTACAGTATACGCCTTTCCTGCCAATTCCACAAACTACAGCTTAATTTGCAATTTCCACCGACCCTTGGTAGTCACCGCTGAAATTGATTTTTCTGCTTCCTGCATCATAGCTATACATCGACTTTTTCACTCTTCTGTTTTTACCGTTAAGATTTACGGAGACCTTTTTAATGCTTCCGTCAGCCTTCATCGTACAGCTTACGTTTGACGAGGATACCGTTTTCGGTTTTATCTCGACAGATAAAGTCATTCCCTTAAAAACAGCATTAATCTTTTTATCGGCATTCGCAAGCTTTCTTATCGTTATCGTTGATGTTCCCGCATGCTTTCCGTCAGATATCTTAGCACTCTTAAGCGAATAAACACTGCCATTGTAGCTGACGGTCAGGCCAAGATCAGATACCTTAATTTTCTTTCCGCCATAATCTATCCTGCTGGTATAAGTGAGTTCTCCCCCATTCTGAAGTTTTACAACAGCTATTTCGTTATCCGATTCTGTCTCCAGCGGAATTTCCTCGCTTTCGCTCTTTTCATCCTTATTTTTATCTTCTTGCGGGTCATCCGGTTCGTCGACTTCTTCCCCGCTGTCTTCACTCTTTCCCTTATCTGCCGTTATTAGTTTGGAAAAGTCAATACAGCCCGTAACTGCTCTGTCATCATCGGAATAAATGTACTTTTTCCCGTCAGTTGCCGCAAGAAGTATTTCAGTTACTTCGTCTACCGTAGCTGAATTGCGGTTTTCCCTGAACTTTTCATCAGACGAATATATTAATGCAGCTGCTCCCGTAACCACCGGTGCTGCCATCGACGTTCCGCTCAAATAGCTGTAGCTGCCGTTAAGATAAGTCGAATAAATCGTACTTCCCGGTGCCACCAGATCAACCCAGTCGCCATAATTTGAATAATATGCAAGCTCGCCATATCTCGTGCAGGCTCCAACAGCTATTACGTGATTAAGGCCCGCCGGATAATGGCGTGCAGACGAAGAATCATTTCCGGCAGAAGCTACTACGGTTGTACCGTTCTCATAAGCATAGTCCATAACCTTCTGCATATATCTTATGGTTTCCTCGTCCGGAATTCCCTTTAATCCAAGGCTGACATTCACCACTGCCGCTTCCTCATTTACAGCCTTTTTAACTCCGGTAAGGAGCGATGAAATGGTTATGCCTTCATTTTCCCCACTCGGATTTCCTACACATACGGAATATATCTCAGCGCCGGGAGCCACTCCTGCTCCGCCTCTTGAATTGTCCTTCTCAGCAGCAATTATTCCTGCCACATGGGTTCCATGTCCGTATCTGTCGATTTCAGAAGCTGCATTTCCGCATTTTTCAGCCTTGTAAATCTTATTCACAAGATCATAGTGGCTTGTTTCAATACCGGTATCAACTACCGCAACCCTTACTCCGCTTCCATCCGTCTTGTTCCATGCGGAACTGTCCTTTATATATCCATGAAACCACTGTGATGAATAAAACGGATCGTCTATGCTCTCTTCCGTAAGAAGGTAGTCCGGATGAATGCGCCTGTTCGTACTCTGAGACTCCGCTTCTTCCAAGAGTATATCTGCAACATCCCTCCCGGTACTCAATACGGCAATGCCTTCCTCAAAGCTTACAAGCTCTGCGCCATAATCCTCAGCAATCCTCAATGCCTCGTCAATATCCGATGCCTCACAAAAAGCCTGATTTTCAGCATAATCTTCACCTTCTTCAAGGCCTTCCACATAAACCGCATCATCTAAAAGCGAATTAATATCGCTGTCCGCATATTCAGTTTTTTCAAAATCCGATTCTGACTCCGGGCTGATTTCACCCGCATAAGAAAAACAAGGAACAGATATTATTACAGCGACAAGAAAAGTCGCAAGAAAGTTCTTCCTTCGCATCTTTCTTTTCCCCCTGATATGCGTTATACTTAAATGTCTGCATTTTTTACAAATGAGACGGCCCCTGATAAGTACAACACGTGCAATGTATACAACACGTTCCTATAATAGTATAACACTCTTATGTCATATTTTTGGCTCTTTATTGTATGCAAAATCAATTTTTAAGTATTTCTTAGGAGAATTTTTATGAAAAAGTTATTTTTAATCTCAATCTGTTCCTTCAGCATTTTATTAACTGCCTGCGGAGCTTCTGAAAAGAGCACCGAAATCCCGGTTTCCACAGACACAGACAATGCAGTTGAAGTAACCTGGTCAGAAAGCAGTGAAGAAAAAAATGATTCTGATGCAATCGTCATAGAAGACAATTCCACGCAGGAAAAAGCTTCCACTGCCGACATGGAGACAGAAGCTTCCACCGAGGAAATCCCTGAAGAAGCCGGAGAAGTCACACTTGTTTTTGCAGGCGATATGGACTTTGATGACCGCTATACCAATATGATCGCTCTCCGTTCCCGTCCGAACGGTATCCTTGACTGCCTGAGCGATTCCCTGATCGAAAGAATGCGAAATGCCGATATCTGTATGATAAACAATGAATTTCCATATTCCAATGGAGGTTCGCCTCTTCAGAACAAGAAATTCACCTTTCGCGCAGACCCGTCCACAGCTGAATTTCTCACGCTTTTGGGAGTTGATATCGTAAGTCTTGCAAATAATCACGCTTATGATTACGGGGAAGAAGCACTTCTTGACACCTTTAATACACTGAGCGATAACGGAATCGAATATGTCGGAGCAGGCCACAATCTTAGCGAAGCAATGACTCCCAAATATTTCACAATGAATGGAACACGTATTTCTATTGTTGCCGCTACTCAGATAGAGCGAAGCCTTCCCCCTGACACTAAGGAAGCCACCGACAGCTCTGCCGGCGTTCTTCGCTGTCAGACTGCCGATAATCTTGTCAGTGTGATCAAAGAGGCAAAAGAAAACAGTGATTTTTGCGTAGCCTTTGTTCACTGGGGCAGTGAAAATGTCAACGAATATGACTATTCCCAGACAGAACTTGCAAATGCCTTTGCCGATGCCGGAGCAGACATCATAATCGGCGCGCATCCTCATGTTCTTCAGGGAATTGACTACATCGGAAATGTCCCGGTTCTTTACAGCCTCGGAAATTACTGGTTTAATTCAAAAACTCTTGATACCTGCCTGATAGAGCTTAAACTCAGCAACAGGGAAATAGAATCCTTACAGTTTATTCCCTGCCGCCAGCATGACTGTAAAACAGAAGAAATGATAAAAGACACAACACAGGATTTCGAAAGAATTCTTGCTGACATGAGAAAATATTCCACAAACAATGTTAATATCGACGAAAATGGTTTTGTAAACAAGCAATAAAAAATCCGGTCAAAGACCGGATTTTTTATTGCTGTACAGCCTCTACCACAGCAGGAAGAAGCTGTTTTTTTCTTGAAACAACTCCCGGAAGGATTACGGTTCCACGTTCTGTCTTTTCAACATGGAAGGCCTCTTCGAGAATTGACACTGACTTTTCGCCCTCACAAAGTATCTCTGAAGATTCATTCAGAATATCCGTAAGCATAAAGAAAAGCATGTCAAAATTTCCATTCTTTCTTTCAGCACTGAAATCATCCTTAATACGTTCCCTTATCTCACCAAGCTCTTCGGAGGTCATGGCGTTGATCTGACCGATGCCGATTGCCTGATCATTGACAGTGAAACGCTTGAAATCCTGATGAATTATTTCATCGGGAGTCTTAGAGGAAAGATTGCTACCTGCGCGGAACATCTCTCTTGCATATTCCTCCACATTTATACCCGCGATTATCGCGAGTGCCTTTCCCGCTTCGCGGTCCACATCCGTACAGGTTGGCGATCTGTAGACAAGAGTGTCTGAAAGAATTGCCGAGCAGAGAAGTCCTGCTGTCTGCCTGTCAATTTCTATTGCATTTTCACAATACATGATATAGATGATCGTAGCCGTACATCCGAGAGGCTGGTTCCTGAAATAGATAGGTCCCATTGTTTCAACAGCTGCAAGTCTGTGATGGTCAATTATCTCAAGAAGCTCTGCCTCTTCGATTCCTTTTACCGTCTGGTTTCTCTCATTGTGATCAACGAGTATGACCTTTTTCTTCCTTGCACCGAGGAAATTTCGTCTTGAAATCATTCCGGCATATTTTCCCTCAGTATCAAGCACAGGGAAATAACGGTGGTGTATCTGTGCCATAACCTGTCTTGTATCTTCGATATAATCTTCGGTCGTGAAGGTTACGAGCTCAGAGCTCTTCATAAAATAACTGATAGGAAGACTCTGGTTAATAAGTCTTGCAACAGTAAACGTATCATGTGGCGTGCTTATTATCTTGCAGTTATGCTCTTCTGCCTGTTTAATAATAGTCTTTGCAATATCCGCACCCTCACAGACGATAAGACAGCTTGCATTCATCTCGATCGCGCAAAGCTGCATTTCATAGCGGTTTCCCAAAATTACGATATCGCCTTCCTTGATAATCTCTTCAAGGACTTCCGGGTTTCCTGCCGCAATAACGACCTTTCCCTCATCGGCTTCGGCTTCAAGACTGCCTACAACTATTTTTCCGTCAAGAGTCTCTACAATATTTTTATAGCTTGTGTGTGCCAAAGTAAGGATGTTCGAATCATAAACATCCATATAGGAGCCAACGATGTCTCCCATCGAGATAACACCTTCGAGCTCGTCTTCCACCGTAACAGGAAGCGTTACCACGTTGTTGTCCTTCATCAGGTTCCAGGCTGTCTTCAGCGAAACATTTCTTGAAACACCGCCGATTTTACGGATTTCCATATCCTTAACCTGAGTGCGGACATCCTTCAGCATCGCAGGCACCGGTACATCAAATCTTTCAAGGACAAACTGTGTTTCCTCGTTCAAATGTCCTGCCCTTCTGGGTTCATAATCGCCTCCGTCAAGTATGTGTTTAAGCCTTGCATAAGCAATTGCCGAACATACTGAATCTGTATCAGGGTTCTTATGACCCACAACATATACCGGTCTTCTGTATTCTTCCTTCATTTTTACCTCATTTCGCGGTTTCTTTCATTCCTAAAGAACCGCTTTTAACTTTCTTTCTTCTTTGTGGAAGCCTTGCTTCCTCCTGCTTTCTTTGCAGTTGTTTTGGCTGATGTTTTCTTTCCTCCGCTTTTGGAAGCAGCTGTTTTCTTTGCATTTGTTTTCTTTGCAGCTGTTTTACTTGCCGCAGGCTTCTTTACAGCTTTTTCCTCCGATACTTCCTCACTGTCATCCGGGAATTCCGTCAAAAGCCAGACAAATCCGTAAGCCGGAATACCTACACCCCTTGCAGGTCTCGAATCTCCGGTCATAAGATCTGTATACCATTCATTTTCATTTATCCATGCTGTCTGGTCGAAATCAGAGAAATTGAAAAGAGCTATCAGCTTCTCGCCCTTATAATAACGACCTATTCCAAGTACACAGTCGTTATAGGTCTCTATTATCCATGTATCAGCCTCTCCATCAAAGACCCTGTGCTCAGATCTTATCTTTTCAAGCTTCTTTATCGACTTGAACATTCTGCCCTGTCTCGTTCTGGGGCTTCTTCTGAGCTTGGCATCCTCCCAGATCATATTTCCTCTGTGAATATACCTGCTGTCATCCCATTTAAGCTCATCCCTGTGATAATCATAGTCATTCAGCTGGGCAATCTCATCACCCGAATAAAGAACAGGGATACCGCTCTGTGTAAACATATACGCATGGAGCATTTCATCAAGTCTTAAATACCTGTCAAGCTTGTAGGGATTTCTTTCATATTCCGCTGCCTCAATGCCGCAGAGCGAAGCCGTAGTACCGCAGAGTCTCGCATCTCCGAGCCTCGGATCATCATTATAGAGCTCGCCTCGCATATCACTGCCTTCCTTACGTCCGGTGAGATAATCGTTAACGAATCTCTTATGCTCGATTTCCCTTACTCCGAACTGCTTCAGGAAATCATAATCCAGTCCCCAGCCTATGTCATCATGACATCTCAAATAATTGAGGAAGGTATACTGTCTCGGGAGAGCAAAAACCTGTCCCAGCTGATGCTTAAGAAGCCTTACATCATGGGTCGCAACCGTATTCCAGGTCGATGCCATGGTCGTAACATTGTAAAGCATCTGACACTCCGGCTTGTCTACCGTTCCGAAATAAGGCACAACCTTGGAAGGCTCCATAACCACTTCTCCTAAAAGAAGGGTTCCGGGCGCAACTATATCGCATGCCATATGCATGATACGTACAAGAGTATGCACTTCGGGAAGGTTTCTGCAGGTCGTTCCAAGCTTCTTCCACACATAAGGAACCGCATCAAGCCTTATAACATCTACTCCTCGGTTCATAAGATAGAGCATATTCTCTGTCATATCATTAAATACTGTCGGATTGGCATAGTTAAGATCCCACTGATAGGGATAAAAAGTCGTCATAACGACCTTCTTCACATCATCATACCAGGTGAAGTTGCCCGGTGCCGTCTGAGGGAACACCTGCGGAACAGTCTTTTCAAACTGATTCGGGATATCCCAGTTGTCAAACATAAAGTATCTGTCCTGATACTCTTTTTCACCGCGTCTTGCCCTCATTGCCCATTCATGCTCTTCACTTGTATGGTTCATGACAAAATCAAGACAAAGGCTTATTCCTCTTTCATGACATTTATCTGCAAGATGCTCAAAGTCATCCATTGTTCCAAGCTCAGGCTGTACCTTTCTGAAATTGGCAACCGCATATCCTCCGTCGCTCTTGCCGGCAGGACTCTCCAGAAGAGGCATGAGATGAAGATAATTCACTCCGCATTCCTCTATATAGTCAAGATGATTCTCAACACCCTTGATGTCGCCAGCGAAAGCATTTACATACATCATCATGCCTGTAAGGGAGCCGTCCTTGTACCATCTGTCGCTCGCCATGCGTTCCTTATCACGCTTCCTGAGTTCAGCCTTACGCTGCTTATAACAAACATGGAGCATACGGCAGAAATACTCGAATGCCTTATCATCTCCATGATAAAGCTCTCCGTAAAGCCATTTCATTTCATCATAATGCTTATCAAGACGTTCCTTAAATTCAGCCTCAAGATTTCCCATATCCAAAATTTCGTCCATTCTGCTTCACCTTTCCCTCATAAATTATTTAAGCTTTGAAATAACTTCCCTTGCCTTTTCGAGCTGCGAATCAACCCCTTCGGAAGTATATGCTTCCGCATCAAAGTCAACATCATAGTCAGGGTCAATTCCCGTTCCCTGAATATTGTTTCCGCTGGGAGTGTAATATTTTCTTGTGGTCACCTTTATTGCGCTTCCGTCCGTCAGCGGATAGACATCCTGAACGATTCCCTTGCCGTAGGTAGTCTTTCCAACAAGGACACCTGCCCCAAGGTCCTTTATTGCCCCGGAAAGGATTTCCGATGCACTTGCAGAGCTTCCGTCGACCAGAACCACAAGCGGCATACCAAGCTTATGCTTTTCATCGGAGGTCTTAACCTCTTCCTTGCCGTTTTTGTCCTTTGTATAAACTATGGTTCCTTCACCCAGAAGTTCATCCGCTATATGTACGCAGACCTCCACATTTCCGCCGGGATTTCCCCTCAGGTCAAGAATCATTTTTTTCATTCCGTCTTTCCTGAGTGTCTCCAGTCCGGCATCAAACTGTTCGCTTGTAACATTTTCAAAAGACGATAATATCATATATCCTGTTTCATCGTCTAACATATTTACAGAAACAGTTTTGCTTTTTATCGAATCCCTGACTATATCCAGAGTTATCTTCTCTCTTGACTCTCCCCTGAGAAATACTATTTCAACAGTACTGCCCTTTTCACCCCTTACATTTGACACAAGCTCTGATAAGGTCCAACCACTGACATCTTTGCCGTCGACTGTATAAAATATGTCTCCGACCAGAACTCCCGATTTCTCAGCAGGGGAATCCTCCGTAAGTCCCTGAACAACATATTCACCGGTTGCTTTATTCTCACTTATCGCAGCTCCTATTCCTTCAAAAGAACCTGTAATCGAAGTCGAAAGCGATTTATACTCTTCTTCCGTATAATACTCGGAATAGGGATCTCCCAGCGATTCGAAAAGCCCCTTGTAAAGACCGTCCGCCTTCGATATGCTTCCCAGCTCATCACTGTAGGAAAGATACTTCTCGTCTATTATATCATTCAGGAAATTCAGCTTTCCCGTCACGTCGCTGTTCAGAAGGGCATCATTTGATGAAGCCGAAAACGAACTTCCACCTATGATATTTTTAACCCCCTTTACCCCTAAAACCGCAAAGACTATTATACACGCTCCAAGCAATCCTACAATCACTCCGGAGGCAAAACCCAGATTTTTTTTCATATTATCCTCATAGTTGAAAAGGGAAGCCCTAAAATCTCCCTAAAAAGAGCATTAAAAAGCTTCCCCATTTCTTATACCCTCAAATGCTTCCTTGCTGTCGTGAAACTTCCAAGGAAACCGATTCCCACGCCCATGGCAAGTGCAATAGGCGCAAGTGTACCAAATATCTCATCTATCGTCAAAAACTTAAGCAGAGAATTGATCAGTGCAAAACGCTCCGAAAGATACGTGACAATATTATCATAGATAAAATAAATGGCAACAAGCGGCAGTACCGAACCCACAAGTCCCAGAATCAGACCCTCAAACACGAAAGGTGCGCGTACCACAAAATCCGTAGCTCCAATCAGCTTCATAATGGCTATTTCTTCACGTCTTACCGTTATTCCCAAAGCAACTGTATTGCTTATAAGGAATATCGAAACCGCCAGAAGTATCAGTATAATCCCCATCGAAACGTACCCCACAAGGGAATTTACCGAAGTGAGCATTGAAGCAACCACCTCTGATTTATGAACCTTCCTGACTCCGTCAAGCTTCTCAACGTAGTCAACAAGATTGTTCTGCATCGAAACATCGTTTAAGTATATCTCATAATTGGCATCATCTTCAAGAGGATTATCATCTCCAAAGCTGTCAACATAGTCTCCGAGATTTTCATTCTTGAATGATTCCCACGCTTCCTCAGCCGAAACGAAAACGACTTTTGACACCTCGCCCCTAAGCTTTATCTCCTCTCCGATTTCAGCAATTCTCTCATCAGACGTACCCTCCTCGAAAAACACAGTGACGGCTACTCCCGCCTGCGCCTGTTTTACGATATTCTGAAAATTAAGAACTATTGCATAAAAAAGACCAAAGAGAAAAACACATGCAGATATCGTTGCTATCGTGGCCAGTGAAAAAAGCTTGTTCCTGACCAGATTTTTTATTCCCTGTCCTAAAGTATAAAAGAATGTACTAATACTCATCTATATAACCGCCTTTTTTCTGATCGCTTACGATCACGCCTTTTTTCATGGTGATCACTCGCTTCTTCATTGTATTTACTATCTCGCGGCTATGAGTTACGACAAGGACAGTTGTGCCGTTATAATTGATCTGCTCTAAGAGCCTCATTATTTCCCACGAATTCTTAGGATCGAGATTTCCCGTCGGCTCGTCTGCCAACAGTATCGGCGGATTGTTAACAATGGCTCTCGCCAATGCAACTCTCTGCTGCTCTCCTCCGGAAAGCTCCTTCGGTCTTGACTTGTACTTTTCTGCAAGTCCTACCATCGACAGAACGCTCGGAACGTTCTTCCTTATTTTACTCGACGGAACCGATATCACACGCTGTGCAAATGCGACATTTTCATATACATTTCTGTCTTTCAGCAGACGGAAATCCTGAAAAACCGTACCTATTCCTCTTCTGTACTTCGGAATACGGCTGTGTTTCAGCTTCGTAACATCAGTATTGTTTACTATTATGCGTCCGTCAGTCGGATAGAGTTCACGAAGCAGAAGCTTTATCAGCGTCGATTTCCCCGATCCGCTGTCCCCAACTATGAACACGAACTCTCCCTTTTCAATATGCAGGCTTACCTTACTCAGAGCCGGAGCCCCTTTCGAATAAGACTTGCTTACATCCTCCAGTATGATCATGATGATTTTCCCAGTCCTTATAAAACTCCTCTTTTTTGAATTATGATTTTGAATTATCAGAAATCATAATTTTCCATATACTTCATATATCTTGCCACCATAAGTGCGATCTTGAAAGTAATGGCATCCTCAAATACCCTCAGGTCAAGCCCCGTAAGCTTCTGCAGCTTATCAAGCCTGTAGACCAGCGTATTCCTGTGAATAAAAAGCTGTCTTGAGGTTTCGGAAACATTAAGCGAATTTTCAAAAAACTTATCGATAGTCGCAAGTGTCTCCTCATCAAACTGATCCGGTGATTTTCCTCCGAATATCTCCTTAATGAACATCTTGCAGAGCGGTATCGGGAGCTGGTAGATGAGTCTGCCTATTCCAAGCTGGCTGTAGGCTATAACGCTTCTCTCCCCGAAGAAAATCTTTCCGACATCAAGAGCCATCGTAGCTTCCTTGTAGGAACGGCTGACATCCTTTATCTCATCAACAATAGTTCCGTAAGCCACCCTGACCGAAATCGTGCTGTTATTGCTGAAAGCTTCAAGAATCTCTGCAGCAGCCAAATTTATCTCATTGAGTTCATTTCCCTCTGTCAGTTCCTTGACGATAATAACATTCTTCTCATCAACAGCGGTCACAAAATCCGCTGTTCTCGCAGCAAAGATGTTTCTTATCTTTTCAAGCGTAGTCGTATTGCTCTCCGAATTGGTCTCTGCTATCAAAACCACTCTCTTAACATCGGTCTCGATATGCAGTTTTTTTGCACGGTTGAAAATATCCACAAGAAGAAGGTTATCAAGCAGAAGGTTTTTGATAAAATTATCCTTGTCAAAGCGCTCCTTGTATGCCACCAGAAGGTTCGACAGCTGGAATGCCGCTATCTTTCCCACCATATAGGCATCATCACTTCCGCCTCTTGCTATAAGTATATATTCAAGCTGACCGTCATCGTCATATACCTTGAAAAACTGGTATTCCTGAATCTCCTGGCTGTCCGCAGGTGACGAAACAAATGCCATTACAGAATGCTCATCAGCCTCTATTCTGTCAAAAGTTGTTGCAAGAGTTTTTCCTTCGGTGTCTGCTATACACATATCAATTCGTGTAATATTCTTCAGACCGTCGATTGTATTCTGAAGTATCTGATTGGAAATCATTCTTTCTGCTCCTTCTCCAGGTTTTCTTTACCCCTCAATTCAGTTTGCCACACACCCCCATAAAACATTTTAATACAAAACATCAAAATAATAAAGTTATTTTGGTGTTTTTTTATGCAAAATTCCAAATTTCAATTTGTAAAATTATTTCTTATCAGCATCGGACCCTGCAGAGCGATCGAAATTTGCTGCGGCGGAATGAAAGAACTTTCTGACGAAAAAGTCCGCAATACCGCCTTTCTTTATGCTTCCATCTTCCGTAATCTTAAAGGACAGATCCCTC
This sequence comes from uncultured Lachnospiraceae bacterium, assembly GCA_905236275.1. GTDB lineage: Bacteria > Bacillota > Clostridia > Lachnospirales > Lachnospiraceae > NK4A144. The sequence continues at coordinate 14,705 of CAJOPI010000263.1, forward strand.
AGTATCATAATGAATTTCACATTCATCCTTGAACGGTTCGCTGCCACGAATTTCTCAGCCTCGGGCGAAGAAAGATTAATAAAAACGACCTCCGGAAGTACGCTGTTTACTTCATTTACAATGCCGTCATCTCCCCCGACCTTTTCCTCCGTCACATACTCGCCGTTGATATTCAACTCTGTGGCAAATTTGCTGATACCGTTTTTCAGGAGCTCCATTTTTTCCGGATTTTCAGATATAAGGAAAATCTTTCTTTTTTCCTTTTCAAGCTTCCGGAACAATCCCTTCAGGAAAAGATTTGAAAGAATCTCCCTTTCGCGGTAATAGCTCTCGACTCCTCCCGCACTGAGTATGTCTGCCGTCGTCATCAGGGTCATGTCCATGTTTTCTATGTTCTGCTTCAATTCCTCAGAACCGGCAGCATTCAGCAGTAAATCATGCGTCACGAAATCTATGGTATTGCATTTATCGTTATTCAGATATGTATTTATACGCCGCATGGATTCTCTGACCGAATAATCCTTAAGGCGTACCCCCATTACCGACAGCCTCTTCATAGTATCCTCTTTACGTTTACCTCGCGCCAATCAAATGACGCAATTGTATTAAAAAGTATACCATAGCAGTGCTGTATCTTTCAACCTCTGTTATAATTTGCTATAATCAAAGCAAAAAAAGAAAGCAAGCTTAGAATATGGAAAAATCAATTATCTCCGGCAAACAGAACCTGATAATATTCCTCTCGGCATTTACAGGCTCGGCCATCTATCTTTCACTTATCTTTAATAATAACCTCTGGGTTGACGAAGCTTTTACCGCAAGCCTTCTGAGAGGAAGCTTTTCCGATGTATGGTCTGCGACGGCAGCGGATACTCTCCCGCCATTTTATAATATTTTCACTAAAATCGTCACTCTTATACTTGGCTACTCTGCCCCTTCCATGAAATTTTCATCAGCACTGGCAGCAGTCCTTGTCTTATTCTACGGTGGCTTTCAGATAAAAAAGCTTTTTTCCTTCGAGGATGCTTTAGTTTTTATCGCATTTTTCCTTACAATGCCTTATTTTTTCTATTACTCGGTAGAAATCAGACCCTACAGCTGGGGATTCTTCTTTGCCTTTGCCGCAGCTCTGGCTTTTAAGGAAATTCTTCTTACCGGCAGCCTGAAAGCATATCTTAAATTCGCTCTTTTCAGCTCACTTTCAGGATATGCACACCATTTTGCCCTTGTTGCGGTAGCGGTTCTTTGGTTTTTCCTTATCGTATACCTTATCACCGGCAGGAAAAAGAACGCATTAAGGCTTTTTGGCGCTGCATTTATTCTTTTTATAATAAGCTATCTGCCCTGCCTTCTGCTTGCGGTCTATCAGATAAAAAATGCCAGCAGCTATTTTTCAATGTCACCCCTGACTGTACACTCATTTTTTAGCGACCTTCGTTTTCCTTTCGTTACGCACTATACACCACTGTCGCTTTTACTAATGCTTCTCTTTTTATCCGCATTGGTATTTGCGGGCATAAATCTTTCCAAAAGGGACTTTTCACTCTTCTGCCCCGCAGTATACGCAGTTACGCCATTTTGTGTGCTTATCTTCGGCTACGCGGTATCCTTTGCCGCAGGTACGAGCTATTTTACCTCGCGATATCTTGTACCTTCCCTCGCCATATTCTGGCTCGGAACAGCCTTAATCCTGCGAGCTACTCTCTCAGGGCTCGGCGGCAAAGCCGGGCGAATCGCTTTTCTGCTCTGCGCAGCCCTTCTTCTTGTATGCGGAACAGTTAATTATACAAGTCAGTTTAAGAGCGAATACGATAATTCCGTAAACGAAATGACAGCGTGGTTTGACAGGAATCTCTCTCCCGATGACGGCTATATCATTTACGAGACTGCTTATCAGATTGAAATCTGTATGCGCTATTATTATCCCGGCTTAAAGAAATACGACCGCCAAAGCATAAATGAAATAAAGGGAAATATCTGGTATTTCGAGGTTGAAGGCTACGAATACGAACTTGAAAAATTCAAGTCTTTAGGATATAATATTGTATACATGAGGCAAATGGCGTTCGACCGATATAAATTTAATCTCTATCGGTTGGATAAGAACTAAAAAGCATAAGGATGTTTTTTTAGGATTTGCACAAGGAGGTGCAGGATATGGATATCGCATCAGTTGCAACAGCATTGTCGGGCATTCAGACACAGAATGCAGTATCAACGGCCGTTTTCAGCATGACTCTTGACGATTATCAGGCTCAGGGCGAAGCACTCATAAATATGATGCCGGACACAAATGCAATGGAACTCAGTGTACACCCGCATCTGGGCGGAAACTTCAATGCCTATGCATAAGGTGAAAGCAGAAATCCCGAAGACACTTATCTACAGTTCCTAAGGTCTTCGGGATTTTTCATTTCTTAAAAACGTCTAAAGGGTATAAGTGTAAAAACCACCACCGCGACAGCCATAAGCAGACCTATAACCGCCGGTATCGAAAAAACCCTTGTTTTTGAAACTTCAATATAATTTCCCTCTATTGTTACCTTATGTCGCTTAAGAGGGCGTAAAATAAGCGCAAGCCTGTCTCTTCCGCCTTCTTCCAGTCCTGCTATCAGAATAAGTATAAAAAAGGCAACAGCAGTCGTAAAAACGGAAAGCAACGCATATCCCTGTATCGCAAGAAGAATATCTGCCTTGCTCATCTCCTCAGAAACTTTTCCGGCATCCTCCAAGAAATACATTGATACCGTCGAGCTCCCGTTTATAAGAAGGTGGGCAAAAAAGCCCGGCAGAATACTCCCTGTTACTTCGCAAAGCACTCCAAAGGCTATTCCTATTACGAATGCATAGACGAACTGATTCAGGTTCATATGCATAAGCCCGAACATTGCCCCCTGCAGCAATATGGCTCCCGTTCTGTTTCCGCTTTCCGCCAGTCCCGAATACTCCGCTCCCCTGAAAGCAAGCTCTTCCGTAAAAGGTCCGAAAACTGCCAGAATAAAAAAAGTGACCGCTATAGGCAGCGAAAGAACCGCATCAGTTATTCCCTCGACGACATTTTCCGTAAAGAGCAGGGTAAAGGCATTGCACAGTGCCACAAGCGGCATAAGCATATAGGTCAGGGGAATGACCAAAAGAATTGTCCGAAGCTTGACCTTTTTTATCCTGAAGGTCTTGCGTACATCCACTCCCCAAAAGACAGTCAGCAACAGCGTCGGAATAAGGATAAGTATCTCCCCCATTGCCAATGCCGCTTCCGTCGGTATATTCGCATAGGGAAGAAAGATTCTCACTAATACAAATAAAACATTTCCGAGAATAATACTTATTACAATGAAAAGATACAAAATTCCCGACCTTAACGGGTTCATCCGCACTCCTTTCATAAAAAGACAAGTTCAACGCAAAAAGTCATTCAGAAGCCGGGTAAACCTACTTCCGAATGACTTCTGTGTCATTGTTACTGATTCATCATAAAATTAACAAGCTTGTCAATGTCATCAGGCTCATAAGCTACAATCTCAAGCTCCTTGATGATTCCGTCCGAGAATATGTTTGCCATGGAAACATACTGTGAAAGCTTCGACTTAAGATTGAGTCTGTCGCCTTCGCCTGTCACAAGTTCAACCTTGCCCTTGCATCCGTCTACGACCTTGAAAAACTTGTCGATATCAGTAATGTTCTGTACCTTCATTCCTAAATCCTCCTTTGTTCAACTGTCACTTTGCAGCCTTTATCGCAATAGCTTCTACTTCAAGCTTTACGTTCTTCGGGAGTTTACTTACCTCTACACAGCTTCTTGCCGGAAGAATGCCTGTGAAATAGTTGGCGTAAACCTCATTGATTCTCTTGAAATCATCCATATTCTTTATAAATACGGTGGTCTTAATTACATTCTCCATAGAACTGCCTGCATCATGCAAAAGATTGCTAAGGTTTGTAAATACCTGATTTGCCTGGGCTTCTACCGATGCCCCGACTATTTCACCAGTTTCCGGAACTATAGGGATTATTCCCGATGTAAAAATCGTATCCCCGATTTCTATAGCCTGCGAATACGGTCCGATTGCTGCCGGTGCGTTAACTGTACTGATTGCCTTCAATTACCTGTCCTCCTGATCTACTCTTTAATCAAATCTATTCCATCAGGGCTGATGGTTACAATACCCTCTTTCATAAGATGCCCTACAGCCCTCTTGAATGCGTTTTTGCTCATTGAACATTCAGCCTTTATAAGCTCAGGCGATGCCTTATCGCTGAAATCAAGATGTCCTTTTCTCTCCCTGATAAGTTCAAGAATTGCCTCCGCATCCTCATTCATCTGAAGATACGCCTTCTTCCTTACCGAAAGATCAAGCTTCCCATCTTCCTTAACTCCTGTAATCCTTGCCTTAACGGTTTCGCCGCACTTAACCTCTCCGGAAAATTCCCTCGCAGGTATAAGTCCCGAATACTTCATATCAACGGCAACAAAAGCCCCGAAATTCCGGCTTATCTCATAGACAAGCCCTTCCACTTCTTCATCAGCCTTGTAAGGTGAACTTTTATCAAGATAATCATAAACCTTCATGGTTGCCGCAAGACGTTTACTTTTGTCAATATACATGGCAACAAGAAGCTCATCACCCTCTCTGACTGCATAAGTCTGCTCATGATAAGGAAGAAGAAGATCTCTTTCGAGTCCCATGTCAAGAAAAGCCCCGACCTTATTAACCTGACATACCTTAAGCACTGCAATATTTCCAAGCGTTATCAGCGGGGTTCTTGTCGTTGCTATAAGCCTGTCCTTTGAGTCCCTGTAAACAAAAACCTCGACCTCGTCTCCGATTTCTGCCGATTCCGGAAGCTGTTTTGACGGAAGAAGAACAACCTCTTCATCCCCCTTCTCCGCTGACAGGTAAGCACCAAAATCCACTTTTCTTTCAATAATGAGAGTCTGTATCTCACCGAGTCTTATCATAAAAAATTATATACCCTAAAGCCTTTCCTGATAAACCGATAAAAACAAAAAGAGCGGAGATTAATTCTCCGCTCTTTTTAGCTGGGCTAGAAGGATTCGAACCTTCGAAGTGACGGAGTCAGAGTCCGTTGCCTTACCGCTTGGCGATAGCCCATTGACTTGCAA
>CAJOPI010000264.1 GCA_905236275.1 uncultured Lachnospiraceae bacterium
ATAGAGGACAGAGTGGATTTTCTTTCCGGAACAATGGAAATTAATACGGCTTTCAACAAAGGATTTGAATTAGTTATTTCTGTTCCACTTGATAAGGAGGAGAATAATGATTAAACTTATGCTGGTCGATGACCATAAAATGATAAGGGAAGGTTTGAGAAATCTTCTTGAGTTGGATGATGATTTTACAGTCTGCGCTGAGGCATCCGATGGTGGAGAATGCCTTAAATATTTAAAAAACAATAATGATCTGCCGGATGTGATTCTTCTTGATATTAATATGCCGAAGGTGTCAGGCTTAGAAGTGATTGAAAAGGTAAGAGAGAAGAAGATAGATGTAAAGATCATTGTTCTGACTATCCATAACGAGATCGATTATCTCTTAAAGGCAATAGAGCTTGGTGTTGACGGATATATTGTCAAGGATTCAGACCTCGAGGACTTGAAAAAAGCAATTCATAGTGTTTATTATGATAACGAATCCTATATTCAACCCGAGCTTATTCCGGCTATGAATTCCAAAATGGTAGCTCGTAACACAGATCAGATGCTTATAGAATCTCTTACTAAGAGAGAAAGAGAAGTACTTGAGCTGGTTGCGACAGGCTTGTTTAATAAAGAAATTGCTTCCAGACTTGGAATAAGCGATAGGACGGTGAAAAATCATATTTTTAGTATTTTTCATAAGATTAAGGTTGCCGATCGCACACAGGCAGCGGTTTTTGCAATTAGAAACGGTATGGTAAACATATACTAGTGTAGAGTCTTAATCATTTTTGAAGTTATTTACTAGAAGGAGGAATAATTATTATGATAATTGTAACCACAGATTTTATTTCCGGAAAGGAAATCGAAACTATTCAGATTGTTTCTGCAAGTACTGTTCAGACAAGACATATTGGTAAGGACATTGGAGCCGGTTTAAGAAATCTTGTCGGCGGAGAAGTCAAGAACTACGTTGAGATGATGAATTCGTCAAGAGAGCTTGTTATTCAGAGAATGACAGAGCAAGCTGAGAATTTGGGCGCCGATGGCATTGTTGGAGTAAGGTTTATGACTGCAGAGGTTATGGAAGGCGCAGCCGAGGTAATGGTTTACGGTACAGCTGTAAAGTTTAAATAAAAAGAAATTATTTATCCACAAAGTTATCCAATAGTTTCACGTGAAACATTTTCTTGTTTTTCTATATATAGTTCTTTATAAAAAACCCAAATACAATATCTGATATTTTAAGAAAAAGTTTCACGTGAAACATAACTTAAATGTGGAAAAGTCAAATTATCCCCCAATTATCCCCTAAAAGTGTGGAAATCAAATACTTTAAAAAGAAAAAGAAAAAGTATATAATCAACCCTATGCGATATAACAATAAAAATTGAAAGGAAAAGTAATGGGAAAGGTAATAGCAATTTCAAATCAAAAGGGTGGAGTTGGAAAGACAACAACGGCCATAAATCTTTCTGCTTGCCTGGCGGAGCAGGGAAAGAAGATCTTGGCCATAGATTTAGACCCACAGGGAAATATGACAAGTGGATTGGGTGTGAACAAGTCAGCACAGGAAAATACAGTTTATGAATTGATGTTGGGCAGCTGTACCATAAAGGAATGCATAATAAAAACGAATTATAATGAGCTGGATCTGATATCATCAAACGTAAATCTGGCGGGAGCAGAGATAGAGATCATAGATTTAAAGGAAAGAGAGAAGCTTCTGAAAAACGAGGTGGATTATGTGAAAAACGACTATGATTATATCATAGTAGATTGTCCTCCGGCTCTCGGTATGCTTACGATAAACGCGATGACGACAGCAGATTCCGTTCTCGTACCGATACAATGTGAATACTATGCGTTAGAGGGATTGAGTCAGCTGATGCACACTATAGATCTTGTCAAAAACGGGATGAACCCAACGCTGGATATAGAGGGAGTTGTTTTTACAATGTATGATGCAAGAACCAATCTTTCAGCGCAGGTTGTGGAGAATGTCAAGGAAAATCTCAATGTAAAGATTTATGATTCAATAATCCCGAGAAACATCCGATTGGCAGAGGCGCCAAGCCATGGTCTGCCCATAACAAAATATGATTCAAAGTCAGCGGGAGCGGAGAGCTACCGGCAGCTTGCAAAAGAAATTATAGAAAGGAAATAGTGGGGATGGGTGCAAAGAAAAATGTACTTGGAAAGGGGCTCGGTTCGCTCATACCGGAGGCAGATAAAAGCATCCGCAGCGAGAGTGGGGAAAGTGATGCAAAGGTAATGGTAAAGATTACCGAGGTCGAGCCGAACAAGGAACAGCCGAGGAGAAATTTTGATGAAGATGCTCTGCTGGAGCTTTCCGAATCCATAAAACAATTTGGGGTATTGGTACCCCTCTTGGTTCAAAAGAGAGAAGGATATTATGAAATAATTGCAGGCGAAAGAAGATGGCGTGCGGCGAAGATGGCAAATCTGAAAGAAGTACCCGTCATAATAATGGAGCTTTCCGAACAGCAGATCGTTGAAATCTCTCTTATAGAGAACATACAGAGAGAGGATCTGAATCCAATCGAGGAGGCAATGGCATTTAAGAGGCTTCTTGAAGAATTTCATCTGAAGCAGGATGAAGTGGCTGAGCGGGTATCTAAGAGCAGAACGGCAGTTGCAAACTCTATTCGACTTCTCAAGCTAAACGGAGAAGTACAGCAAATGGTTATAGATGAGATGATAACCACAGGTCATGCGAGGGCACTGCTGTCCTTGGAAAAGGAAAAGCAGCTTAAGACAGCGCAGAAGATTTTTGATGAAAAGCTCAGCGTAAGAGAGACTGAAAAACTTGTAAAAAGAGAACTCGAGGAGAAAAAAGAAAGCACAAAAAAGGCTGACATGGATCAGCTCGTTCTCCTGTATAAAGATATATGCGAGCAGCTCAAGAGCGCGCTTGGAACGAAGGTAAGCATAAATCCAAAAGATGAAAAGTCAGGAAAAATAACTATAGAATACTATACAGCTGAAGAACTGGAAAAATTTGTCGATATATTGAAAAGAGGGTAGAGAGATGTTAAGTAGTTTTGATTTAGAAGAAATAACCGGAATAGGTAACGGTATCTATATAATAGCGTTAGCTGCACTGGTTGTAGTTCTTATAATATTATTGATTGTTCAGAGTGTTAAAACAGCCGGATTAAGAAAAAGATTTGAGGCATTTATGACCGGGAAGGATATGAAGTCCTTGGAGGAGGAGCTTAAGGAACAAATCGTGACGACAAAGGAGCTTCAGAATACCGTAGAAACTAACTCGCGTGATATACTGAAATTAAGTGGAAAGATGAAGCATTCCTTTCAGAAGATAGGAGTAGAAAAATATGATGCCTTTAACGAGATGGGTGGGAAGCTGAGTTTTTCACTTGCTATGCTTGACGAGAAGGATGATGGATTTATACTAAACGCTATGCACAGTCGGGAAGGCTGTTATACTTACATTAAGGAGATCGTCAAGGGAAATTCGTACATAGTACTTGCAGAAGAGGAAGCAAGAGCTCTTGCAGCTGCAAAGGGTGAAAGGTTAGAGGATACAGATGATACAGATTCCGATATCTGATATAAAAGATAATGATGTGCTGGTGAAGGCTATAAAGGAAAAAAACGGCAGCATTATTCTTCCGGAAGGAACAAAACTGAAAAGAGAATATATAGTTCTCCTTGAGGAATTAAATATAAATGAGGTAAGTATTGATGAACCGGGAGAAGAGAAAGCAGGGAATACATCTGAGTATCTGATAGGAAGAATAAGAACACTTTACGAAACACATATTTATCAGAACAGAAGGAAGCTTGCGGAATTTACAAAGCTTGCAGACGAGGCCATAGAAAATTTCAAGAACAGAGGTATACCGGATGAGATATCCGGAAAGGAGAATATGTACGAGGAAATATACCTCACGGCGGCGATGGCATACGAGATGGGAGAAAATCAGAAGCTGAGTCGGAAGCAAATGTACGACATGGTGTTAGGAACACTGCTTATGGATATAGGGACAAGATATCTCGTTTTCCCGATAGGGAGAAAGCTGCAGCTTGCTCACCTTACTACAGATGAGATGAATGAATACCTGAAGCACCCTATCATAGGGTATACCATATTGGAAAAGGAGGAATGGATTTCTGAAGAAGCCAGAAAGGTGATACTCTTTCATCATGAAAGAGAGGATGGGAGTGGTTTTCCGACGAGGAGGAAGATACAGGATCCGATACAGAAGATAGTAGGTCAGGCGGTTATATACATTAACTCGCTGTGTTCTACGGAATAAGCATAGAGTTTCGCTTGCGAAACTCACGCACCGGGCGCGGTCGTGTCAGAGACAAAATCCCAATCGCGCAAGTGCGTATCCTCGAGAAGATATCGATTGTATGAGAACCCAAAAATAAAATCAGGATTAAATAATGTAGGAAATTTTTGAAAAAAGTTCTTGCAATGAAATTAAAACTCCCTTATACTATCAATGATGATGTTTGTATGTTGATAAAAGAGCAGTGCCGGAGGAGATAAGGTGCATAAGTTTTTGCGGGCGGCAGGATTTAGTTCTGTAAAAAAAAGCGAAATGCAGAGTATTGTTTCCCGTATACCCGCCGAATACGACAGATATGCCAATGCAATCAGCTCCGAGAACGAGGAGATAGTTGAATATATGAAGCTCTTCGGTTCGCGTTTCGGTGTCTGTGTCTGTGGAGAGTATACGAACGAGGGAAATTTTCTCGAAGAATACTATTATCCTTTTCTCATTGGGGAGATAGGTACTCAGATCCACTATCTTGAGGTAAGCCGCAGAACCGAGAAGGAGGCATACGCAGGAATATGCGATGAACCGAATATCGGTGTGCCCATAATTTTTTATCTTCAAAATATGACAGAATACCTCAATGCGCATTTTATCGGCATAAGACATAATTCAAAAGAAGAAGTTGTGTTTTCGGGTTTGTCCTGTGAAGGGAGAATACTTTTGCCTGTTCACAAATCGCCCGAGGCAGAGAGAAAAAATGACAAATTGTTCAAAAACCGTTCGTCGCTTGTAGAGGCAGCGAGGAACGGAGATGACTCCGCCATAGAGACACTAACACTGGAGGATATGGACATTTATGCCGACATATCAGTGCGTGTTGAGGAGGAGGATATTCTTTCGATAGTGGAGACGTCCTTTATGCCGTGGGGCATAGAGAGTGATGAATACACTATCGTGGGGGAAATCTTAAAATTTAAGGAAGAGGTCAACTACCTCACCGGAGAAACAGTAGTTATGTTAAGGCTTGTATGTAACAAGCTGGTGTTTGATATATGTATCAACAGGAATGATCTTCTCGGAGAGCCTGCGGTAGGACGCAGGTTTAGGGGGAATGTCTGGATTCAGGGCAGAATAAATTATTCCTATGATAGCTGATTATGTGTTCCCTTAGTTAAATGGATATAACAAGCGCCTCCTAAGCGCTAGTTGTGAGTTCGATTCTCGCAGGGAACGTTTCCAAGCATAACATTGTTTTGAAAGGTGAGGTAGTTTTATGTCTGAAAAAAAAGAAAAGAAGGGAATGACGCGGAACACATCCGGTGGGGCTTTGATATTGTCCGTCGTGGTGGCGGCGACAGCTGCAGTTTTAGGGATTTATGTAATAGCCACAAATCCATATCAGCTCGAACTCTTGTGTGTGCTGGGATTTGTAATTGTAATAGGCGTGTTTTTCTCGGTGTTTATGGGAGTTACAAATCAAAGGGCAAAATACTCACAGCTTGAGGAAAAGCTTGATGAGATGGTTCGCTCCCAAAAGGCTTCCTATATTCTTGAAAAAAAGAATTTTAAGAGCATAGAGGAAATCTTAAAACATATTATGGATAGCTACGACGAGGGACAGAGTGAGCTTATAATGACGCAAAAATCTGTCGGGAAAGTGGTTATCAGCAAGACCAACAAAAACCTTGACGGTATAAGGGAATCCTTAGAAGAGCTTAAGGGCCGGATCAAGGAGGCATCCGGCAGCGGATCAAATGCCGAGATGATGAAGGCTATAGAAGATCTTATAAAAGAGCAGCAGAGGATTGAAAGCAGGATTGCGGCGATATCCGGCGGTGCGACGCCGAATGTATCGCAGAGCGTGACTGTCACCGCGCCGGAGGGTGGAGCGATACCTGTGGTGACAACAACCAATGCGGCACCGGACATAAATGTTCCGATTTCGGAGCCGAAGGCAATGCCGGATACGGAAGTACTTTCCGAAGTGGAGGAGATGCCACCTATGGTGGAGCCGGAGCTGATGTCCGAGCCGGAGCAGATGGATGAGCCGGAGCTGATGTCTGAGCCGGAGCCGATGCCGGATACGGAAGCACTTTCCGAAGTGGAGGAGATGCCACCTATGGTGGAGCAGGAGCCGATACCTGAGCCGGAGCAGATGTCCGAGCCGGAG
>CAJOPI010000265.1 GCA_905236275.1 uncultured Lachnospiraceae bacterium
GCAGGAGACTTTGACTTCTTAACAGATGACTGCCTTCCCTTTTTAACTAACTGGTTAAATGTTGGCATTCAGTTTCACCTCTTTCTTTTTAAGATTTTTTTAGCGTGCAGCCATTCTTCAATGACGCACGCTAAATTAGTATAAATCACATATTTTTTTATGTCAAGAAAATTTTTATAAACTTTGCTCTTTATTCTTCAACTGTTTCTTCGATATCTACAAGATCAGTTGAAACCTCCTCAGCCCCTACAAGCTCCTCGACACTCTCGCCAATCATCTCATCATCTGTAGAAAGTCTTATGTCGCGGTAACGTTTCATACCTGTACCGGCCGGTATAAGTTTACCTATGATAACATTTTCCTTCAGACCCACAAGGTGGTCGACCTTGCCCTTTATTGCTGCATCTGTAAGAACCTTTGTGGTCTCCTGGAAGGATGCCGCTGAAAGGAATGAATCTGTCGCAAGTGATGCCTTGGTAATACCGAGGATAATCTGTTCAGCCTTTGCAGGAGTCTTTCCCTCAGCTTCAAGAGCCTCGTTGATATCATCAAGGTCAAGTGAATCCATTCTTGTTCCGGGAAGAACATCGGAATCACCTGAATCTTCAATCTCAACCTTTTTAAGCATCTGGTGAACAATAACTTCTATATGCTTATCGTTGATTTCAACACCCTGCAGACGGTAAACTCTCTGTACTTCCCGAAGAAGATAGTCCTGAACGGCTCTCAGTCCCTTGATCTTCATGAGGTCATGAGGATTGATGGAACCTTCTGTAATTTCGTCTCCGGCTTCGATGTTTGTGCCGTCAACAGCTTTGATCCTTGATCCGTAAGGGATAAGATAAGCCTTTGACTCACCGGTCTGCTCGTTTGTAACGATAACCTCTCTCTTCTTTTTGGTATCTCTTACTTCAACCTTTCCTGAGAACTCGGCAATAATTGCAAGTCCCTTAGGCTTACGCGCCTCGAAAAGCTCCTCTACACGGGGAAGACCCTGTGTGATATCAGAACCGGCTACACCGCCTGTGTGGAAGGTTCTCATTGTAAGCTGTGTACCGGGCTCACCTATAGACTGTGCTGCGATGATTCCAACAGTTTCACCGACCTGTACAGACTCACCGGTTGCCATGTTTGCACCATAGCACTTGGAGCATACACCATTCTTGCATCTGCAGGTAAGGACTGTCCTTATCTTTACCTCTTCGACAGGAGCACCGTTTTTCTCTCCGATCGTAACGATCTGGTGTGCTCTCTTCGGAGTGATCATCTGGTTTACACCAACAAGTCTGTTTCCATCGTGATCATAAATATCCTCACAGGAATATCTTCCGGTAATTCTCGATTCGAGATCCTCTATCTCTTCCTTACCATCCATGAAGGCACTTACAACCATTCCCGGTATTTCTCTTCCGGTTCCCTCGATACAGTCATGTTCACGAATGATAAGCTCCTGCGAAACGTCAACCATTCGTCTTGTAAGATAACCCGAGTCAGCTGTACGAAGAGCCGTATCAGAAAGTCCCTTTCTTGCTCCATGCGCACTCATGAAGTATTCGAGAACATTCAGACCCTCTCGGAAATTCGACTTAATGGGAAGCTCAATGGTATGACCCGTTGTATCAGCCATAAGTCCGCGCATACCGGCAAGCTGTTTTATCTGCTTATCAGAACCACGTGCTCCGGAGTCAGCCATCATATAAATATTGTTGTACTTGTCAAGACCGGAAAGCAGATCCTGTGTAAGCTGATCATCCATTTCCTTCCATGTCTCTATTACTTCGTTGTAACGCTCCTCGTTGGTTATAAGTCCACGCTTGTAGTTTCTCGAAATCTTATCAACCGTATTCTGGGCATTCTCGATAAGTTCAGGCTTTGATGCGGGAACAGTCATATCGGAAATAGAAACACTCATTGATGCAATGGTTGAATAGTGATAACCCATAGCCTTGATGTGATCCAAAGCCTCGGCAGTCTTTATCGCACCATGATTATTGATTATATTAACGATAATCTTCTTAAGCTGTTTCTTTCCTACAAGGAAGTCTACTTCAAGCTCAAATGCATTTTCCGGCTTGCTTCTGTCAACAAATCCAAGATCCTGCGGAAGTATCTCATTGAAAAGACAACGTCCGAGCGAAGTACTGATAACTCCGTTAACCTTTTCTCCGTTTATTTCCTTTGTAACCCTTACAAGAATACGTCTCTGAAGAGTAATGTCATGGTTAACGTAGGCCTGTATAGCCTCTGCTACATCCTTGAACTCTTTAAGAACAACCTTTAGTCTCGGCCAGTTCCTGCTTCCGTCGAGATACTCAGGAAGCTCGTCTTCACTCTTCTCCCATCTGCTTTCAAGCTCCTCGATTGAAAGATGCTTTTCCTCCTGAAGAAACTCTGCAAAGGTTGCAGCTATAACGGGCCTTCCATTTTCCTGCTTTACTTCTCCGTTTTCATCAAGTTCATAGACAACATCATCACCGTTATCTTCTTCCCTGAGCTGTGTCAGATAGTAGATACCAAGAACCATATCCTGTGTAGGTACGGTTACGGGACCACCATCAGAAGGCTTAAGAAGGTTATTAGGTGAAAGCATCAGGAAACGGCATTCTGCCTGTGCCTCTACCGAAAGCGGAAGGTGTACCGCCATCTGGTCTCCGTCAAAGTCCGCATTGAATGCAGTACATGCAAGCGGATGAAGCTTGATAGCCTTACCTTCTACAAGTACAGGCTCAAATGCCTGTATACCAAGTCTGTGAAGCGTAGGAGCACGATTCAGCATAACGGGATGCTCTTTGATAACATCCTCAAGTACGTCCCAAACCTCAGGCTCGAGCTTTTCTACCATCTTCTTGGCATTCTTGATATTGTGGGAAGCACCGTTTGCAACAAGCTCCTTCATAACAAAAGGCTTAAAGAGCTCGATTGCCATTTCCTTCGGAAGACCGCACTGGTAAATTTTTAACTGAGGTCCGATAACGATGACCGAACGTCCGGAATAGTCAACACGTTTTCCGAGAAGATTCTGTCTGAAACGGCCTCCCTTACCTTTAAGCATATCTGAAAGAGACTTAAGCGGACGGCTTCCGGGTCCCGTAACGGGTCTTCCTCGACGACCGTTATCTATCAGCGCATCAACAGCCTCCTGAAGCATTCTCTTCTCGTTTCGTACGATGATATCGGGTGCACCAAGTTCAAGAAGTCTCTGCAGACGGTTGTTTCTGTTGATTATTCTTCTGTAAAGGTCATTAAGGTCTGAAGTTGCAAACCTTCCACCGTCAAGCTGTACCATAGGACGGATATCGGGCGGTATAACCGGAATCACATCAAGCACCATCCATGAAGGCTGGTTTCCCGACTCGCGGAAAGCCTCTATAACATCAAGTCTCTTTATTATACGTGCTCTCTTCTGACCTGAAGCTGTTTCAAGCTCATCCCTGAGTTCAGCCGACTCTTTTTCAAGATCTACATCAAGAAGGAGCTTTTTGATGGATTCCGCTCCCATTCCTGCATCAAAAGAGCCATAACCATACTGTGCTACAGCATCAGAATATTCTTTTTCCGAAAGAACCTGTCTGTATTCAAGATTTGTATTTTTAGGATCTGTAACGATATAAGATGCAAAATAAAGCACCTTTTCAAGAACACGTGGTGACAGATCAAGGATAAGTCCCATTCTGCTCGGAATTCCCTTGAAATACCATATATGGGATACGGGAGCTGCGAGCTTTATATGACCCATTCTTTCACGTCTGACGGATGATTTTGTTACTTCAACTCCGCATCGGTCAC
>CAJOPI010000266.1 GCA_905236275.1 uncultured Lachnospiraceae bacterium
ATGTAAAGATCGGAAAGGACATGGAGCTTTTCATGTTCCAGGAAACCGCACCGGGAATGGCTTACTGGCTTCCGAGAGGCTGGAAGATGTATCAGGAGCTTATGAAATTCTCACGTGAGATTCAGGATAAGCATGGTTATACCGAGATTTCGGCACCTCTCGTAAATAATAAGAAGCTCTGGCTCATAAGCGGTCACTGGGCTCACTACGTAAACAATATGTTCCTTGTACCCGGAGTTACAAAGGGAACAAAGGCTACAGATACCATCAAGCTTGACGAGGAGAACGCTTTCAACCAGATAGAGGCAGAGTTCTCAATCGAGGCTGAGGATACAATGGCGGCAAAGCCCATGAACTGCCCGAATGCAATGCTCACCTTCAAGAGAAAGACCCGCTCCTACAAGGATCTTCCTATCCGTTACAGCGAGATGGATGTCCTTCACCGTAAGGAAAAGTCCGGTGCTACCAATGGTCTTTTCAGAGTACAGGAATTCAGACAGGACGATGACCATACTTTCGTAACCAATGAGCAGATAAAGGACGAAATCATGGATGTCATCAGTATTGCGGATGAGATCTACAGCACCTTTGGTCTCAGCTACCGCGCAGAGTTCTCGACAAGACCTGATGACTTCATGGGTGATATCGAGGTCTGGAATCGTGCAGAGGCTTCGCTGAAGGAAATCCTTGATGAGAAATACGGCGAAGGCAAGTATGAGATTAACGAGGGCGACGGTGCATTCTACGGACCGAAGATCGACCTTCAGATAAAGGACGCGCTCGGTCGTGAGTGGCAGTGCGGTACGGTACAGCTTGACTTCCAGCTTCCGCACAACTTTGAGCTTTCCTACAGCGACAGCGACGGAAGCATAAAAGAGCCTGTTGTTATCCACAGAGCAATATTCGGCTCCTTCGAGCGTTTCATCGGTATCATAACCGAGCACTTCAAGGGAGCATATCCTTTCTGGCTCAGCCCTTATCAGATAGGTATCGTTCCTATCAGACCTGAGCATAATGAATATGCCGGCAAGGTTGCCGAAAAGCTTAGAGAAGTCGGTATTCGCGTGGAAGCCGACTATTCGGAAAACAACATGAAGACAAAGATCAAGAAGTTCAAGACCCTGAAGGATCCTTATATCCTCGTTCTTGGCGACAAGGAGGCTGCTGAGAACATTGTTTCCATAAATGTAAGGGGAAGCAACCAGCAGATACAGGGCGTGTCACTTGATGCATTTGTTGATGCCTGTGTTAAAATGAATAAGGAAAGAAGCCTTGAGCTTACGACTGAGTTCTGAAAAATATAAGAAGATTTTAATGGAAATTTAAGAGATAAACCCTGACAATGACGTTAGCTGTGTCATAGTCAGGGTTTATTTGTTGTTTGCTTGTGCAAAATGCAATTCAAAAGCTTAAAATATTACTTGAATTTAATAACTTTTAATGTTAATATATCTAACGATTGTGTTAGAATTGTGAATACAAAGAGATATTTCTGTAGATGAGCTTTAAAAAAACAGGGGGCGATTGAGATTTCTAAGAAAATAAAAATTGCATTCATTGCATCTGCCGGTGGGCATCTTGAAGAAATCGAAAGACTTAAGAGGGTTGAAAAAAAGTACGACAGCTTTTTGATCACTGAGTCGGGAGAATTTTCGAAAACAAATTTCTGCCGCAAAAAGTACTATGTTTCGCAGATGAACAGGAGGCAGCTTTCTTTTCTGCCTAAGTTTGTTTTCCTCTATATAAAAGCGTTTGGTATATTATTGAAGGAAAGACCTGATTTTATCGTTACTACAGGGGCACTGATAGCTTATCCTTTCTGCGTGATAGGAAAGCTCATGGGTGTGAAAATCGTTTATGTTGAGTCGTTTGCGAGGGTTAAGCGCCCTTCACTTACAGGAAGGCTTCTGTATGACTTCTCCGACCTTTTCATTGTTCAGTGGGAGGATATGCTGAAGCTCTATCCCAAGTCAGTTCTAGGAGGAGGTATCTTTTGATATTCGTAACATTAGGTACGCAGAAATTTCAAATGAACAGGCTTATAAAGGCAGTAGACAAGCTTGCGGCTGAAATGGAAGAGGAATTCTTCATCCAGACAGGTCATTCAAGCTATAAGCCGGAAAATTGCGGGTCACAGCAGTTTCTTACAAAGGAAGAGTACAGGGGTAAGATAGAAAGCTGCAGAATGCTGATAACACATGCGGGAGTCGGTACTATCATAGAAGGAATAACAGCCGGTAAGCCGGTCATCGTGGTTCCGCGCCTTAAGCTGATGAAGGAGCACGTAGATGATCATCAGCTTCAGATAGCCGAGGCATTCGGAAATAAGGGATGTGTTCTTTGCTGCAATGATACGGACAAGCTTAAGAAATATATCCAGAAGGCCGATAAGTATGATTTTCAGCCTTATGTGGTCAAGGGCGGAAATATAGAGGATATTGTTCTGGATTTTATAGATATTTTTGACTGAATAGTTTTTATATAAGGGTTTTAATATGAACAGGAAGAATTATGGTGCAAATACAAATGTCTTACAGATGTTTATTGATGGATTTGTACTGATACTTGCATTTCTGCTGAGTGCATTGATTGTGAGGGTACCCTACAGTCTGCCTTTTATAAAAAGAATCATTGCAGTTTTTGTAATTTTTCTTATCACCTATATTGCAGCAGCTAAGGAAAAACGATTATATAATGTAACGCTTTTCTTTTATTTTGACAGACATATAAGGCTTGTGACCTCCGCATTCATCATGGCACTTGTCGTAACCTCTGTCATACTGCTCTTTTTCCTGAATCCTTATGCATCCATAAGGCATTATTATACTGTATTTTTAATAGTCGCTTACCTTTTCATGCTGGTAAATGTTATCGTAAGCAGACTCGTTCAGATAGTGGTTGTGAGATATAATGCTCCGAGAGCGGCATTCGTCGGGGTACATGAGGATTTCGAAAAATTCAATTATTTTCTCAATAAAACAAGTATGCGACTTGATGAGGTGGGCTACATCAGCTTTCCCGGAAGAGTATCGAAGGGAATATCCAATGTTCTCGGAGACATAGAGGATATTGAGCGGATAATCAGGGAGCACGAAATAGACCAGGTTTATTTCTTTAAGTATAAAGATGACTCGGAGGCGGATATCCTTAAATATGTGAATATCTGTCTTGATATGGGAATAACGGTCCGCGTAGTGATGGAATCCTTCAGCAGAAGCAAGGTAAGCAGTTATGTCAGTGCTGTCGGAATCTATCCCATGATGACTTATCATACTATAGCGCTGAATGAGTATGAGCAGTGTGTCAAGCGATTGATAGATATACTTGCAAGCGCTGTGGGAATCATTATAAGTTCACCTGTCATGCTTATCACTGCGATAGCGATAAAACTCGACTCACCCGGCCCTGTGTTATTCATACAGAAAAGGGTGGGACAGAACGGCAGGATCTTCAAGATGTTCAAATTCCGCAGCATGTGTGCCGAGGCTGAGGCGCAGAAGAATCTGCTTGCGGCTGAAAATGGTCTGGAAGATGAGATAATGTTCAAGATGAAGGATGACCCGCGGGTTACGAGAGTGGGTAAATTCATCAGAAAGACCAGTATAGATGAACTTCCTCAGCTCTTTAACGTGCTGATAGGAAATATGAGTCTTGTGGGAACGCGCCCGCCGACGATAGATGAAGTCGAGCGCTATGAGAGATGCCAGTGGAGGAGACTGAGCATAAAGCCCGGAATCACCGGACTCTGGCAGGTCAGCGGAAGAAGTGACATAAGGGATTTTGATGATGTGGTAAAGCTTGACGTCAAATATATAGACAACTGGTCCATTATGTATGACATAAGGATTTTGTTCAAGACGGTGCTTGTACTTTTCGGAAAAAACAACGGGGCGTATTGAGTTATTCAGGAGTTATGGAAAATGGAACTTAACAGTATTATCAAATTGAAGAAGATAGTGAGCGTAGCAGACCTTTCGGGTGAAAAGGCAATGATAGACTTTGAAACCGGTAAATATTATCTTGTAAAGGGTACGGGTAATGATATCTGGGATATGATACAGGAGGAAATCTCGGTCAATGAGATCGTAGATAAGCTTCTTGAAGAATATGATGTGACAAGGGAGAAGTGCACCGAGTCAGTATTGAATTTCCTTGAAAATCTTAAATCGAAAGGTTTTATAGACTGATGAGAGTTGCGTTCCTGAACCTTTGTCATACAGATCCGGAGCTTGTTGCAAGATGTGCCAGAAGACTTTGCAGCGACCCGGATTTTGATATGTATATCCATCTTGATGCAAAGCAGGATATAGCACCGTTTAAGACGGCTCTAAAGGGCATAGAGAGGCTTCACTTCACACCTGCAAGACACAAGGTCTACTGGGGAGGCTACAATGCCATACATGCCTGCTATGAGCTTCTGCGGACGGCTCTTGCGAGTAACAGGAATTATGACTATTTTGTCATGATGCAGAACCTTGACTATCCCATAAAGAGTAATTCGCAGATCAAGGCTTTTTTTGAAGAGAATAAGGGTAAAGAGTTTCTGAGAGGATGTCCGATAGCCGGAACCAGGGACTGGGAGTTTGCAAGGAAATACAAGCTCTACTACATGAAGGACAATCCTTACGGCAAGGCCTCGAATAAGAACCCGGTCAAGCTTCTGATAACGCTTGTCTCAGCTTTCTTAAGCATTACGACAAGGGGATTTGACGGGACTATTCGCGAAAGAGACAGGGATTATCCGATATATTATGGCTGTGCGCAATGGGCGGTAACGCGGGACTGCGCTGAATATCTGGATAAATTCGAGAGGACTCACCCGCTATTCAATAAGCGGATGAAGATAATGCAGTTTCCGGATGAAGAATATTTTCATACTGTGGTGCACAATTCGGACTTTAAGACGCACTGCATGAAATATGATGAGCCGGAGCAGAGATGGCTCGTAAACTGGAGAAACCTGACCTACTTCGAGTTTCCGAAGGAGGTTACGGTACTCACTGAAAAAGATTATGATAAACTGATACAGCAGCCGGATTTGTTCTGTAGGAAGGTAAGAAGCGGAGTATCGGACGGGCTGCTGGACAGGCTGGATGGAGAAATATAA
>CAJOPI010000267.1 GCA_905236275.1 uncultured Lachnospiraceae bacterium
TATAAGGAACTCGCTAACATCATCATCGCTCCCTTGAAGAATCAGCTCCTTTTCCTCTTCAGATAGTTTCGGCACTGAGAATTTTCCGATTGCTGTCTTGTTACATAGAAAATATCCTCCACGAATAGCCTTGCTTTTGTGCTTAAGGTAGTAAGTCATGACTGTGGAGTTGAGGATCCTTACCATTATTTCCGGCTGTATCTTACCGTTATCGATGATACAGCCGCCATTTATGAAGAGCGCGTCATCATATACGAGAACAAATGAAGGCTCAGCCATATAGTTAGGGTACAGTATCTTGGGATCGTATGACCTAAGTCCCTGCCTACGTCCATACGCATACCATCCTTCCGGATTAGGTTTTCCTTTCTCTCTTGCAGTCAGCTTATCCTTAACGGAGCAGAGATACCGGTATGTACTGGGGAACTTCTCGGATAAAACAGTCTCGTCTATAATTTTTTCGTCATTGTACGGAAATATGATATACCTTAAGACTACCCCTTTCCGTGAAAAATCCGATACCTTATATATAGGTCTGACTATCCCGGCTTCTATTTCAAATATCTCTCCATCAAAAGTGGTGTAGTATCCGTTGTCTTTTTCTTCAACAAGATATATGCTGTCATAAAATGTACATACCTGCATTCTCATATAGTCGCCGAGTCTTAAGGAAAAGCGTTCTATCTGCCTGATATTATATTTCTCTGTTTCATCAGCAACGCGAAGACCTTCTTTACCAAAGCAGCTTAAGCGCAGCATTCGAAAGTCATCGGCTTCTATGCGAGCGGGTGAAGAGTATCTGATATATTTATGCTTGGCTCGGGTCAGCAGGATTATGCAGCTATATGACATAGCTTTGGCAAATACAGGGGTATCGCTGTAGTCAATTATAGTATCAACAAGCCCTTCTTCGCTCAAAATAGAACGAATGTCCCGAGAATTTCTCGATGAAAGCAACGAATTGGGGACGATGAAACAACATCTGCCGCTGATATTCATATACGATACTGCCTTTTCGATGAACGCTTCAAACATATTAGTCATGCCGGAGGACGAGCGATAGCTGCGGCGTATATAGTCCAATGTGCTCTTATCCATATCTTTTGCACTGATATAGGGCGGATTGCCAACTATATAGTCGAAACCTTCGTCATCGACTGTCCAATCCAAGCGTAATGAATCCAGCGTAAATATGTTATCTCGTAACCCATCAGCTGATTCGCCGTACTTAAGGCAAGTAAGCTTAAGCAGACTTCTGCATCTTCTTACATTTTCATTGAGAATGTCGAATCCATACAGGTTATTCTCAATGACAGACCTTACAGGTATATCGAACTTATCATGTATTTCCTCTATTGCCGCAAGGAGAAATATCCCGCACCCGCAGCATGGGTCGAGCAGTTTAATACTTTCATTCCATGATGTTACCGAATCGAGAGTCAGTTTAAGCATATACCTCGCTAAATAAAGCGGAGTAAAAACTATTCCATTACGTGACACCGCTCCCGCATCTTCAAAGGATTCAAATAATTGCACCAGATCATCAATCTCGGGTACAAATCCGTTTGACTTAAGAACCGCTTCGCATTCTGAAATACGCTCTGCATTGTTGTCAAATATAGCCTCGCCGCCGGAAGCGATTCCAAAGTGTTCTAATGCATAGTGAATTGCTGCGGCTTCTTTCTCGCGAGTAGAGAAACCTTTCAACGCTCTTATATATATACTCATTTTATCACCGTCAACCAAAATTGTATATCTATAATGATAGCTTATTATGCTGCATTTGTCAATACCGGTGTGGCGAAGTCGATACCTTTTTCAAAGAAATGACCTTTTTTGTATAAATCGCCGGAACACCCACTATCGACTTTAGAAAAAATGAACGAAATTTTGCCGATTTTGTTAAATTTTCAAAAATTGGGGCTTGACAGTGTATACAAAAATATGATATAATAAATATAAAGGTGGACTTATACCTTATTTATTGCCGCATGCTTATGTGGCATTTTTATTTGAGGGATTTAATATGGGAGAAACATCTCTATCTTCTGAGAACCTTGATGGGTTGCTTCAGGAATTGTTAAACAGCGGAGCGGCTCAGTTCCGGGAACTTGAATTTTACGACCTTAACGAACATGACACGATAATAAGAAAAAAGATGTCACAGCGAGATATTATTTCGGATATCATTTCATCGTCGCTTGATGCCGTTAACGGTAAGGAATATAAGGACTTTTTCATAACTTCATCGACCGGCTCCGGTAAGTCGATTTTATTTCAACTGCCATCTTATTATTTCAGCCGGCGGCAGGAAGTGTTGCTGACGATAGTAGTTACCCCACTGATAGCGCTGATGCATGACCAAGTACAGAGTATTAGGGCAAGAGGACATGACTTTGCTGCCTATATCGACTCTACATGCTCCGCCAACGAACGTAACGAGTTATTCGCCAATGTCAGAAAGGGTAAGGTCTCACTGCTGTATGCAGCCCCCGAGACGCTCGTATCACTTAAGATAGATGATGTCATAGGAAACCGAAAGATAGGTCTTTTTGTCATAGATGAAGCTCATACAGTAACAACATGGGGAAGAGATTTTCGCCCGCATTACTGGTTTCTCGTCGATTTTTTGAGACAATTGCGAAAAAGTGCAAAGTTTCCGGTGCTCTGCCTTACAGCAACAGCTGTTTATGGCGGCAAAAATGATATGGTCAAAAAGACGATAGAGATTCTTGATATGCACAACACAAACGTGCATATAGGTATAGTCCGCCGCAGCGATATAAGATTTGAGTTTACATCGGATCTCCGGCAAAAGAAAACTGATGTAGTCAAAGAAAGAATAAGAAGATTTGTCAATAATGATGAGAAGACGATAGTATATTTTCCCTATACATCTCAAATTACATCTTCGATCCCACGTGACATACAAGACAAGATAAGCATCTATCACGGCAGCTTAAGTAACCGGGAAAAAGATGACAACCTGAGAAAATTCAGAGATAACGAGACAGTTGTAATGCTTTGTACCAAGGCATTCGGGATGGGTGTGGATATCAGCGACATTGTTAACTGTTATCATTACGCTCCCACCGGCGAAATAGAAGATTATGTACAGGAAGTAGGAAGATGCGCAAGGAAAGAGGGAATGCAGGGGACTGCATATTATGACTATACAGGCAAAGATATAGGCTACATAAGATCTCTTCATTATCTTTCAGCACTCAAAAAAGGACAAGTCAGTAATGTTATCTATCGGCTGGTTCATGAGATAAAAAACAGACCAAATAGTCCAAATGGGGTCTATGATATCTTACTTTCTCCGGAGGAGTTTCGCTGTTTTGGCAGCGGTAATCCCAAAACGCAGGCTAATGCCTCCGAAAGGCTGAAGCTGTGTCTATTACTGATATCTGATGTAGTAAATGCATCTTCCGGCAGACGTCGAATGACGGTTTATCCCGGTGGTGTCAATACCACTTGTTTGGTATTTGTCAGCAATAATAATATTGATGTATTCTCGAAAAATTACAAAAGCAGTAAATTAGTAGAGGAAAACTATAATGAAGCGGGAAACCTCTACGAACTTGATCTGGAACCTATTTGGCAGGCAAAGAAGCCTGACGGTTCGTTTTCCGAGTTCAAAACCGAATTTTTCAGCTCGATAGAGAGTATATTCCGCCGATACCTTAAGCTCGAAGTCATAACAGAAATTGGATCTTTTGATGAATTGTTTGATAAATACAGAGAATATACAGAAATCTTTATTAATACCTTATCTGACTTCAAAAAGCCGTTCATATATGATGAATTTGAGAACAAATTTGTTGAGAAGTGTAAAGATGTAATTTCCGACAAAGATACGATGGAACCGGAAAGTGCAACAGATGACGATGCCGGAGAAGAAACCGCCCTAATTACATCCGGGCTTAAGACTGAAACTGAAATTGAAAGCAGTTCTTTTGCCGATATCGCCTATTCATTTTTCGAGTTGTTCCTTGCGTCAAATGATAAGGATGATAATAAAATTTTTCGGAAAGTGAAGACTGATTCTGATCAAATACAGAGATACAAAGTAATTGAAAAGATAAATTACTCCGATATTATCACTAATCTGGATAAAAGTATGCATGATATGCTAAACTCAAAGCCATGGGAAAAGCAGGAGATCGATACCGGGGCAGGAAACGCTGAAGTGACAGCTTTTACTGTTTATGTTCTGGAAAAGAATAAAGAGCTTAGCCTGATGTCATTGGAAGTGCTGAGGATACTTGACTTGCTTTACTATCGTGTCGGCGGCGGAACCAATGCGAAAATGATGGTAAAGATAAGAGGGAGAATCGCTCTATACGGTATCAAGAAAGGCTGCCACGAACTAATAGACCAGAACGAGGAAAGATTTGAGCGTTCTACGAAGTTTCTCGACCGTTTCTTACGCTCGGAGCTTACTTCAGAACAACGTTGGGATATAATTGAACACTATTTTCTTGGCAATTCCGATGCTGCCGAACGAATACTTGAAGGAGCGCATGAGCCTGATATGATAACTATGAAGGAATAGAACAATACCCTGTATATTACACTATACAGGGTATTGAACGATTGTTATTCAGTTGTCGATGTCGGGGTCACGTTATCCGAGGGATCGTTCTTGTTCTCATTCCTATTTCTATTCCTAAGAACACTGAATCTTGCTTCATCTGCTTTATCCCTTGTTTCATCCAGAACATGAGAGTAAATCTTCAACAGCACCTCCGGAGTATGACCAAGTACAGCTGCAGCGGTAACTGCATCTACTCCTTTGGCAATCATTTCAGATGCCGTTGTATGCCTGAGCGCATGAGGGTGAATGTGCGGCAGATCATTTTCAGAACTGAATTTATC
The DNA here is from genome assembly GCA_905236275.1 of uncultured Lachnospiraceae bacterium. Lineage (GTDB taxonomy): Bacteria > Bacillota > Clostridia > Lachnospirales > Lachnospiraceae > NK4A144. Next base: position 4,882 of record CAJOPI010000267.1, read on the forward strand.
GAGCCATTGCGTAATAGAATCGGGATTCATCATCTCTCCGTTATTCTGCGTGAACACATACTCGGTATCAACCCATTTACTGCCGTATATTCTACGGCGTTCCTCCTGCTCGGCTTTGTATAGCTTAAGCAGCGCAATTGTCTCCGGCGAAAGGTTTACTATACGTTTTTTGTAGTTCTTAGGCAGTGATTCATAAATTCCGCGTTTCTTGGAGTAGTGCAGCGCACATGCTATATACCATGTGCCTTTTTCAAGGTCAATGTATTTCCATTTTGCACCGGCTGCCTCCCCGCGTCTCGCACCTGAGTCTATAAGCATATAGGTAAGTGTCCGCCACTTTAGCGGCTTTTTATCGAGAGCATCAAGGATCGCGTCTACCTCATGCTGCTGATAATATGTAGGATCTTTGCTTCTTACTATGGGAGGGTCGGCATTTCCCGCAGGGTTTACAGAAATTATGCTTTCTTTCACTGCCTGAGTCAGCACGGTTGATATAAACACATGATATTCGCGTATCGTTTTGGGTGCCAATGGAGCGGTATTTTTAGTAATAGTGAACAGTTTCTCTGTTGGCATACCAAGTTCTTTAGCGATTTTGTCAGCGTTTTTCTTAAGTATAGTTTCGCCATTGAGAGCGCATCCAATAGTGGAAGTAGATATACCTGTCCTGCGATGCATTTCAGATCTACTTATATTTCTCTCATCGAATTCTTTCTTAAGCTCGGGTTTTGCCACTGCTTTGTCATCTTCAAGACGAACACCTTCTCTGCTCAGGGAAGCGTAGAAATCGTTTAATATCTTTGTCGAGATATCAGAAAGTTCAAGCCTTCCTATAGCATCATCTGTGCGTTCTGACAGTTCGCGATAACGATCGACCGTTCTTGCGGAAAGTCCCTTACGCTCTTTAAGTTCTATAACATATTTCGCATAGTCGGCGAATATAGGCATCTTAGTGAGCGTCCTGCCGTGTTTGACCTCCCCTTCAAATTCGTATGCGACGCGCTGTACCTCTTTTTCCATCTGTCGATCGGTCAAACTTTTATTACGCTTTAAACTCTTTTTATACGGTTTGCCATTGTGGTAAACAACGATACGATATGACGTTATTTCACCGTTTTTGTTTTTCCTCGGTTCAATGTTCATCTCAATTCCTCCTTTGGATTGAACTTTTGACTTTTTCTTAAGGTTGGTTTCTTACGGCTATTCACTTAAGGGAATTTCCAAAACCCTTTCGGGAGAAACCTTGTCGCTCGCGCCGACTGATGCGTCAAGTATCCTCACCGGGTACCGGTCCATTTTCAGAGCCTTTCCCTGAATTCAACGCAATTGGCACGGCTTCTCTTCCAAAATGGGTTTTTAGAGTTTTCCTTAAGTAACTGCACCCGCTCTCCTGAATGTGGGGTTGATATCGCCGCGTTCGCAGCAGAGCGCCCACGCGAGAAAAGCATCCCAAGGGATAAGTACTGTGCGGTCTATCCTGTTATGAGGGATAATGTTGCGGTCGATGAGCTTGCGCAAAGCATAGAGCGATATATTAATGCCCATCTCTTTGGCTTTAGCGACCGTTTCCTGCATATTATAGACCTCAGGCTTAAAACCTTCCAACATAGGACAGTCCTCCTTTCTATATATTCGAACGAATCCTCGCTCTATATATAGTATGATTAATGAAAATAGCATGTTGGTATCCGAGATAGAAAAGTGGAATAGCTGTTAAGAAGATAACAATCTTGTAATAAAAAAATCGGGTATGCAGTCAGCTACCCGATATATAATATTCAAGTTCGATTATAGCACACTATTATGATATGATTAATAGTATATTAAGATCATGATTTTTCGTAAATAATGGTTACGAAAAACTATCTGCCGCCCCATTTTTCAAAATCACCCCAAAATCGCCCCAAAAAA
>CAJOPI010000268.1 GCA_905236275.1 uncultured Lachnospiraceae bacterium
GGCAAGTATTATGAAAAAGTTTTTTCTTTGAATCTGTCTTATTTATTTGATGTTATTATCTTACGATATGAAAATGAAAAAAAATAAGGATTCAGATGAAGATTTTCAAACATTTTTTTTAACGAGAAATGAACGTCTTTTTCTGAAATGCCGTAATATTTGACAAAAGGAGGAATTTGCGCTAATATAAATCACAAAGTTTTAACAAAAATACATGTCGATTTTATCTTGACCGGCATAGGGTTTAATAGGGAGGAAAATATGGCACCAGTAAGGAAAAGAGCAACTGCTCCGACAGCTGCATCCAATCTTGTGAAAAAGACAGAGACAAAAATCGAGGCTGTAAAGGAAGAGGTTAAGACAGAGGCTGTAAAGGTAGTTGAGCCCAAGAAGGAAGAGAAGAAGGCTGAGAAAAAGGCCGGAAAGAAGGCTGAAAAGAAGACAGCTGAAAAGAAGCCCGCAGCAACTAAAAAGACAGCTGTACAGGCAGTTGAGTCAACATTCTATCTTCAGTTTGACGGAAGAGAGGTTTCGCAGAACTCTCTTGAGGACAGACTTAAGGAAGTCTGGACTAAGGACATGGGAAAAGACTTAGCAGAGATAAAGAAGGTTACTTACTATGTTAAGCCTGAAGAGGCTACAGCATATTTTGTAGTTAATGATGAGGTTGAGGGAAATTTTGCAATCTGATAATATAAAGAAATATATGTCTGCCGGGTACGAAAGCACCCGGCATTATTTTGTTAACAACTTAAAATTTGTTTCGCTTATATCCGTTCCGGCTTTGATCTACACGATATTTCTTTTGTCAAAAATGCTTGGACATACATTTGCAGATGTGAATATCCCGAATGAATATCGCGAGGCTGCAAATGTCCTTCTGACAAGGGAATTTCTTAAGGGAAACAATATTTATTCCGCAGAGGCATTGAACGGGGAACTCCCGCCGATGATCTACCTCTACGGACCTCTCTATTCGCTGGTTACGGCATTTTTCGGAATATTTATCCATATAGACATTGTTCTTCTCCATTATCTGCTGACCTTTGCCTGTATAGTCGGTTCGGCAGCGCTTTCGGCGGATCTGGTCAGACGGCATACAAGGTCACTCGCGGCACCGGTGCTTGCCTTTCTTTTTACGCTGAACTGCCATTGGAGATACAGCTATGTGAATGCAAATCCTGACAGCATGGCGCTTTTTATGATGATTTTAATCCTTTACCTGCTCGCAAGTGAAAAGATCAGATACAAGGCACTGCTGACAGGAATACTTACGGTACTTATATTTTTTACAAAGCAATATTTCCTGCTGATTGCGGGAACGGCAACAGCTTATCTGTTTCTCTTTGAATCAAAGAAGGAATCGCTTAAATATCTTGCAAGTATGGCGGTTGCAGGAGGAGCGGCTGCAGCTTTTCTCCTGTGGAAATGCCCGCTCTTTCTGACTTATATGATTTATCTCGCAAAAGGACCGGGAAAAGGGGTTTCCGGAACGGTTACGAGAGGCAGCGTCAAAATGAGCGGCGAGGCATATAATTTCAGCCAGATAATGTCTATCGGAGGAATGTTTCTTTTCTTCTTTATTGCGGCAACCGTTCTTGTTCTGTACTGTATATTTAAGAAAAAGCTTCAGAAAATCGATTTTCTTCTTTTCGGGCATATGGCTGTTGCAGGTGTCTGTCTTCTGTATATAGGAAAGAACGACGGTGCATGGCTTTCGTATTATCTGGAGCTGTTTGTTCCGGCACTTATTATGGAAGCGCTTATCCTGTTGGAACGCTTTATACCTGAAAAGGTCAGGTCGTGGAAATATGCGGCTTTTATTGCTTTTTATCTCCTGATATTTGCTTTTACCTGCTATAGAACCGATCATCGTCTGCCTGCTTCGCAGATGTCAGAAGAGGATTACAGGGCGTGGTCTGAAGCACTGTCGATAATGGACGAAAATCAGGGGGATATGTATCTCTATCCGCTTCTTGCCTTTTACGGAATGAAGCATGATATCTACATATACAATACCGGGCAGCCTTTTGTGGTAACGCAGAAGTTTTATGACCGTTATCTGGAATCGGAGAGTGCAAAGGAAAAATTCCCCTATGCAGGAGATGTTTTTTCAAATCATCTCGACTATCGTGAAAAGATAAAAGAAAAGGTGAGAAATGGCGAATACAGCATGGTTTCCTACATCAAGGACTATGATGTGGTTTTTGATGAGGATGACCTGAAGCTTAAGTATGAGAAAGAAAAAACGCTCATCCTCCGCGCCGGACGCTGGACATGGGATGTGGAGTTCTATCGTTTGAAACGGTAAGAGTTGTCCGACAAATGAAGGTATTCACAAAGCCACGTTGTAGATAATGAACAATCCGACGCGGGGACGCTCCCGCACTGCTTCCATTCCCCGCTTTGGATTTGTTAATTATCTACAACTGATTTGTGAAATTATTTCATTTGTCGGGCAACTCATTAATGTCGATGCGTTTGATTTATTTTTTTGGTATTCTCTTATCAATCAGTAAAATATGCGTACTGAGCCAGTTGAGCAAAAATCTTATCAGATCCTCCAGATATCCCTTCTGATTGTCGTCTATATAATCAACGTTCACAGATGAAAGCCTTTCGACAAAGGTTTTGTGAAGCCTTATCTGTTCGTCGAGTCCTTCATAATTTATACTCTTCATGTACTCCTCTTCGTGTGAGAAATGCACGATGGTATATTCTTTGAGTTCGCCTAAAATCTCCATGATCGAATCAAATCTGTCATAGTCTCCCATGGAATTCAGGGAATCGTTTATCTCAGCAATGATTTCAAAAAGCCGTTCATGCTCCTTGTCAACCTGCTCAATGCCGGTCAGGTATTTGTCAGTGAAGGCAAAGGGGTCGTCAGAAAAAGACGCGTCAGCGTCAGCCTGCTCCGAATAGGCACCTATGAGAACATCGGAGCCGAGGATATGCTGGCTCAGCCATTTTGCACCGAAGTCGATAACCTCATCCAAACGTGCGGCAGCATTCTCTTCGGTGATTTCCAGCTCCTTCTGTTCTTCTACATAATTGACAAAAGCCATGTGCTCTTTTTTCTGTATATTGAGCTGGGGATCATTAATAGAGTCCATGAACTTTTCCTCATGAACAAAATGCTGTATGGCATAACCGCCGAGTTCTTCCAGGAACTCCCGAAGCAGCTCAGGCTTTTTGATTTTTTCATTCCCCATTGCTTCGCAGACATTGTTCAAAATCTCAAAAAGGTGCCTGTGTTCATTATTTATTGTAGGATTCCCTGTCAGATAATCATCTGTAAATTGAAATCTCATATTCAGCTCCTTAATCTGAATAACAAAAGTCTATCATTTTGTTTATCGGCATTTTTTTCAAAAGATTAAGAGCAAAAATTGTTTATATGACAGAACATTTGAAAAAATAAAAATCTATTGACAAATCTTTTTGTGGGTGCTATCTTATCATATAGGAATTAGCACTCAAATTAAATGAGTGCTAACATCTGAAAAAGAGGCAATGTGCATGGAGATGGACGAAAGAAAAACCAAAATACTTGAAGCGATTATAAAGAATTACCTTGCAACCGGTGAAC
>CAJOPI010000269.1 GCA_905236275.1 uncultured Lachnospiraceae bacterium
TGCAACCTCCGCTATATCCGTAACCGTAAGAAGCGGATTTGCCGGACTTTCCACATATACCGCTTTCACGCTGTCGTCAATTGCAGCCTCTATCTGTGCGCTCTCTGACGTATTTACAATCTCATAGCTGATGCCGAAATTTTTAAATACATTGTCGAGGATACGGAAGGTTCCTCCATAAATGTTATCGGAAACCAAGAGCTTATCTCCCGACTTAAAAAGTGAAAGAACTGTATTTATAGCCGCAAGTCCCGAGGCAAATGCCATTCCGTATTTACCCTTTTCCAGATCGGCGATAAGCTTCTCGACTGCGTCTCTTGTCGGATTTCCGGTTCTCGAATATTCCCAGCCTCTTGTCTCTCCGAGGGCATCCTGCTTATAGGTTGAGGTCTGATAAACAGGCACATTTACTGCTCCTGTTGTCAGGTCTCCATCTCTTCCGCCATGTATCAGTAACGAATCCAATTTCATAATATTTTCTCCTCCGTTTTAACAGGTCCTATCCCTGCATCTCGTAAAATTTTTCAGTTTCATCTATATCATTTACCGGAGGCTTCAGGCCTTCGATTGTAATGTTGTTTTTTTCTGCATAATCCCAAAGCGCTGCATGTATTGCCTCCTCCGCGAGGAGGGAACAGTGCACCTTTACCGGCGGAAGTCCGTCAAGTGCTTCCATCACCGCTTTATTTGTCACTTTCAATGCTTCCTCTACAGTCTTTCCCTTTACAAGCTCTGTTGCCATTGAACTTGTTGCGACTGCTGCCCCACAGCCGAAGGTCTTGAATTTTGCCTCTCTTACTATCTGATTTTCATCGATATCAAGGTACATTCTCATGATATCACCGCATTTTGCATTACCTACTGTTCCAACTCCCGACGGGTTTTCTATCTCACCCACGTTTCTGGGATTTGAAAAATGATCCATTACTTTTTCGCTGTATTCTGTTACCTGACTCATATTTACTGCCTTTCTTTACTTAGGAACTGTTTAAGTCTTTGCAAAAAGACTTTCAAAATCTATTCAACCTACATTTCGTTTTGTGAAATCTTCGTACAACGGCGACATACTGCGGAGTCTTTCCACTATTGTTTTCAGTGTTTCTACCGTATAATCTATATCCTCTTCCGTCGTTTCCTTCGACAGCGTAAGCCTCACCGACCCATGAGCTATCTCGTGCGGAAGCCCTATTGCCAGAAGTACGTGTGAGGGGTCGAGTGAACCGGACGTACAGGCCGAACCCGATGAGGCGAGTATGCCCTTCTGGTCGAGCATTATAAGCAGCGACTCACCTTCTATAAATCTGAAACAAAAATTCGCATTATTCGAAAGACGGTTTTCAAGGTCTCCGTTCACCCTCGAATATGGTATCTCCTCTGTCACCCTTTTTATAAGCCTGTCGCGGAGCCTCGATTCATATTTGATCGTCTCCTGCATATTTGCGTTTGCAAGCTCTGTTGCCTTTGCAAATCCGATGATGCCTGCCGCGTTTGTCGTTCCGGCCCGTCTGCCTCTCTCCTGCGCACCGCCATGAATGAGATTTGAAATTTTTACCCCATTCCTTATATAAAGGAAACCGATGCCCTTCGGTCCGTTTATCTTATGTGCACTCGTCGAGAGCATATCTATATTCATTTCGTCAACATTTATCGGCAGATGCCCGAAAGCCTGAACCGCATCGGTATGGAAATATACACCATGCGTTTTTGCTATCTCACCGATTTTTTTTACCGGTTCTATAGTCCCGATTTCGTTATTTGCAAACATTACCGAGATTAAAATCGTCTCCGGTCTGATAGATTTTTCGACATCTTCAGGATTTACCCTGCCAAATTCATCTACATCAAGATATGTCACCTCAAAGCCATGCTTTTCCAGAAATTCGCAGGTGTGCAGTACCGCATGATGCTCTATCTTCGTTGTAATGATGTGATTGCCCTTACCCTTCAAAGCATCGGCAACACCCTTTATTGCCCAGTTGTCGGACTCGCTTCCTCCGCCTGTAAAATAGATTTCATTTTCCTTTGCACCTATCGACTCTGCAATAATCGTTCTGCCCTCCGAAACCTTCTTTGCGATATTTCCCGCAAACCTGTAAGCACTCGAAGGATTTCCGTACTCTATGGAAAAATACTCCTTCATTGCCTCGAATACTTCCGGTGCAACCCTTGTAGTTGCCGCATTATCTAAATATATTTCATCACTCATATCTTTCATTACTCCTTATAATACCTATCTGATTGATAGGTATTATACCCGTTAATTCCTATCTCGTCAATAGGTTTTTGATTTTAAGAAATAAAAAAGAACCGGCAGTTCAAGTTTTTTCAACTTAAACTGCCGGTATTCTCAACCATTCTTGCAACTTTTCAAGAACGTTTTTTCTGCATAAGTAGAATGAGAGACTTCTGTTGGCTCATTAAATGATGTTATAAATCAGGCAATACCCTCTCTCCAGGTTGCAGGCTTGAACTCATCAATAATAGGAAGAAGTCTCTTATCCACATCAATTTTCAGAACGGAGTTAAAATTGTTGGTAGCAATCATCTGTCCCGCAAAGCCTACGATAACGACAATTTCCCTGTCATTCCAGAATTTTCTGAGCCTGTCAAAAAGTTCATCGGAAACCGCTGTCGGGTTCTTTACAATCTGTCTTCCCAATTCAGTAAGCACTTCCTCTTTCTCATCATACTGAAGATTTGCCGGGTCAAGTCCAAGTCCCTTTACATCACTTATAAAGAAAAGTGAGCAGAGCTGGCATGAATTTGTGGTCGAAATCGAATGTGCATAGAGCACTGCGTCCTTCTCCCCGATAACCTCCACAAGCCTGTTCCATGAAGTATACCACGCCATATAAGCATCGTAGGTTGCTGCATCATTTAAGAGTCCCTTCTTCATGTTGGTTACCGCATTTCTTCCTGCAAGCTCCTCGTAGCGCTCTCTCTCAGCTCCCTCTGTAAACTCAAGCTCCTGTAATCTTACTCTTGCCATAATATTATCCTCCTCAAATATCTTTTATAATTATCTTTTGCATTTGCTTTATCTGAGTAAGATAATACAGCTATGTAAAAGTTCTGTCTAATTTCAAAAAATTATCAAACGTTATAATTTTTAACTATAACGGTTGTTATTGCAGGATTCTGTCCTGATACTTGGACACCTCTTCTATGTACTTCTGCCCCATCTCGCTTATTACGGAATTCTTCCTTGAAATATAGCCGATAGTCATTTTCTCGTCAATATCAAGCTTTATTGCGCAGTAATCATCACCATTCAGATCCTCGCAGATAATACCCGAACACAGAGTATACCCGTTCAGACCTTTAATGAGATTTAACATCGTCGCCCTGTCATCCGCTTTAATCGACTTTTTATATTCCCTCGTGTTTAATACCTCTTCGGCGAAATATGCCGAATTGTACTCTCCCTGATCGAATACGAGACAGGGATAAGCATCAAGCTCCTCTATTTTAATCATTTTCCCTTTTTTAAGCTTTTCCTTCGCCAATGGATTTTCCCTGCTTAAGTAAGCATAGATACTGCATTCAAAAAGTGGCGTAAATTCCACTCCCGACTCATTGAAGGTCTTTGTAATTATCTTCCTGTTAAAATCATTTATATAAAGGATACCTATCTCGCTGTTCTGATTTTTAACATTCTGTATCACGTCGTAGGTCTTCGTTTCTCTGACCTCAAACTCATATTCATCGCAGCCGTATTCCTTAACCAGCTCAATAAAGGCATTGACCGCAAATGTGTAATGCTGCATCGACACCCCGAATACTCTTTTCACGCCCTTTTTGGAGATATATTTTGCGTCCAGAATGTCATACTGCTCGACAACCGACTTCGCATATCCTATAAATTCCGCGCCCTTCGCTGTCAAAGTCACGCCGCTCTTAGACCTTATGAATATATCAAATCCCAGCTCACTTTCAAGTGAGTGCATGGCTCCCGTAAGGCTCGGCTGCGATATAAATAATTTCTTAGCCGCCTCATTTAATGAATTTTCTTTCGATATGGCAATTGCATAGTATAATTGATTTAACGTCATAATTTTTCAACCAAACCTGACTCCCATATAAGCCTTTATTGCCTCTACGCATTTGTCGAATCCAAGCCTGCCAGAGTTCAGGCAGAGGTCATAATTTCTCGCATCGTCCCAATTTTCACCGGTATAGTAATGATAATACGAAGCCTTCACATGGTCTGTGTTCTCTATAAATTTCTCCAGCTCCAGCCCTGTAAGGGGCTGTTTCTTTCCCGCTTCCCTCATAAGGAACTCATAGGGTGCGTGTACGAAAACGCTGACTACGTCTTCCCTGTCACGCAGGATATAATTTGCCGCACGCCCTATGATTACGCAGGACTCTTTTGCCGCCAGCTCTTTTATGACAGCCGCCTGATAGTTGAAGAGATTTTCCTCAGAGGTAAATTCGGGTGATTCAGGCCCGATAAGCTTTCCCTCATAGAGCTTCTTCGGTCTTGAAAATATTCCGCCTTTTTTTGCAATCCTCTCATCAGCGAGTCTGAAAAGGTTCTCGGCTATCCCGCTCTTTTCCGACGCAAGCACCACAAGCTCTTTATTGTAATAATGTATTCCCAGCTCATTTGCAAGCATTTCACCGACGGTTCTTCCGCCGCTGCCATACTGTCTCTCTATCGTGATCACAACTTTTTTCATAGATAAATGCCTCGTTTTATCTTCCGTTAACGGAATTTAATTCCGTTAACGAGTATAACTCATCTATTCGCCCAAATATGCCTTTTTAATATCTTCATTATCCAGAAGGTCCGATGCCTTACCTTCAAGGACGATTTTCCCCGTCTCTAAAACGTAAGCCCTGTCTGCAATTGAAAGTGCCTTCTTCGCGTTCTGTTCCACGAGAAGCACCGTCGTTCCGCTCTCATGCACTGAATTTATAATGTCAAAAATCTCATTTACAAGAATAGGTGAAAGTCCCATTGAAGGTTCGTCCATCAGGATAATTTCAGGCTTTGACATAAGTGCCCTGCCCATCGCGAGCATCTGCTGTTCACCGCCTGAAAGTGTTCCTGCCAGCTGGTTTCTTCTCTCCTTCAGTCTCGGAAACCTCTCGTAGACAGCTTCTATCGACTCCGCTATTTCCTTGCTGTCAGTTCTCGTAAAGGCACCCAGCTTTAAGTTCTGATAAACCGTCATGTTGGCAAATACGCGCCTTCCTTCAGGAACGTGCGCCATACCCTTTGCCACAATCTTGTGCCCCGGAACCTTCGTTATGTCTTCTCCCTTATAGCGTATCGCTCCGGAAGAAGCTTCTATAAGCCCCGTTATAGTATGAAGAGTGGTCGTCTTTCCCGCGCCGTTGGCACCGATCAGCGCAACGACCTCTCCTTTATCAACATGAAAAGACACCTCCTTTAGTGCCTGTATCACGCCATAATAAACATTTATATTTTCCGCTTCAAGTAAAGCCATTTTGAAATCTCCTACTCGCCTAAATATGCCTTAACCACTTCGGGGTTCTGAAGCACTTCCTTTGTCTCTCCCTCTGCAAGCATACGCCCGAAATTAAGCACTGTCAGTTTCTCGCAGATACCCGAAACAAGCTTCATATCGTGCTCTATCAGAAGTACCGTCATCTTAAATTCCTTCCTGATAAAGCTTATGGTCTCCATAAGTTCGGCTGTCTCATTGGGGTTCATTCCCGCTGCCGGCTCATCAAGGAGCAGGAGCTTGGGATTAGTCGCAAGAGCCCTTGCAATTTCAAGCTTTCTCTGCTTACCATAGGGAAGGTTTTTCGACTGTACGTCCGCTTCCTCTTCCATTTTGAAAACCTTCAAAAGCTCCCTTGCCCGCTCATCAGTTTCCTTTTCAACCCTGCGGTAGCTTCCGAGATGAAAAATCGAAGCGACAGTGCTGTAGTGGTACTGATTGTGAAGCCCAACCTTTACGTTATCAATAACCGAAAGCCCTGAATAAAGACGGATATTCTGAAAGGTTCTCGCGATTCCGTCCTGATTTTTGTGAACGGGATCATGTCTTGTGATGTCCCTTCCTCCTAATTTAATGATCCCCTCATCAGGATTGTAAACTCCCGTCAGCAGGTTAAATACCGTAGTCTTTCCTGCCCCGTTCGGACCGATAAGACCATAAAGCTCGCCCTCATCGATTTTTATGGAAAAATCATCAACGGCACGAAGTCCGCCAAAGGAAATGGAGAGATTTGATGCCTCTAAAAGTGCCATTATTTTTCCCTCCTTCTTCCGATAAATGTCTGGATATCGTTAATTATGCGGTTTCTGACCTTAAGTGCGCCGGGTGCCCAGTTTATGAGCATTACCGCGATCAGCACCACTGAATAGATAAGCATACGGTAGTCCGAAAGACCGCGCAAAAGCTCGGGCAGGAGATAGAGAATTGAGGCTGCGATAACGGAACCCCTTATATTTCCTATTCCTCCGAGTACCACATATACAAGTATCATGATTGACATGTTGTAGCCAAAATACTGGCTTGTTGCCGTAAGTGTTGAAATATTGTGTGCAAAAAGCACTCCTGCCGCACCTGCTATTGCAGCCGAAATCGTGAAGGCAAGCATCTTGTATTTCGTGATATTTATGCCGTTTGACTCAGCCGCGATACGGTTATCCCTTATCGCCATTATCGCACGTCCGTCTCTTGAACGGATAAGATTCTGCACTACCGCGATCGAAAGAAGCAAAACTATGACAGCTATTGTAAAATTCGAATCGGAAGGAGTACCTGTAATACCCTGCGCACCGTTGATCACAATCCTACCGTTTGCAAGGTCCATTCCAAGCGACATCATGTCCTTGAGCGAAAAATGCATTCCTGCCCCGTCAATACCGAGATAAACCGCATTGAAAACGTTCTTGATTATCTCACCGAAAGCAAGTGTTACGATTGCCAGATAATCTCCCTTCAGCCTCAGAACCGGTATACCTATAAGGAAGCCAAAGAGTGCTGACACTGCGATACCTATTACAAATGCAATGAAAAACCTCACCGCTGTGGGAAGCGTATCCTGCATGGTGAAGGAAAAAAGCGCGCTCGAATAGGCTCCGACACACATAAATCCCGCATGTCCGAGACTCAGCTCTCCTAAGATACCCACGCAGAGGTTGAGTCCTACCGCAACTATGGCATAGTAACAGATGGGTACAAGCAGCCCCTTCATATGGCTTGACATTGTCCCTGTCCTCATCATTATTTCACAGATTATATATAAGGCGATTACGATTCCATAGGTTATCCATTCGCCTTTTGCAGCCGTCGAAACTTTTCTTTTCATCTTAAACCTTCTCCTGTATGTTTTTACCAAGAATACCCGTCGGCTTTACAAGGAGCACTACTATAAGTATTCCGAAAACAATTGCATCCGAAAGCTGTGACGAAATATAAGTCTTTCCTAAGATTTCTATGATTCCCAGGATCAGTCCACCTATCATTGCACCGGGGATAGAACCGATACCGCCTAAGACCGCTGCCACGAATGCCTTGATACCGGGCATTGCTCCCGTATAAGGAGTAAGTGACGGATATGCCGAGCACATAAGAACTCCGGCGATTGCAGCCAGCGCCGAACCGATTGCAAAGGTGAGAGAGATTGTTTTATTTACATTTATTCCCATAAGCGAAGCAGCACCTTTATCCTCTGATACTGCAAGCATTGCCTGACCTGATTTTGTCTTATTTATAAAGGTCTGCAGTGCAATGAGTATAAGTATGCTTACCACGATGGTTATTATCGTAACGCCCTGGATTTTTACCTGTCCGTCAGCAAGGCTTATTCCTTCCCATTCCACTACGGAGCTGAATGCCTTTGTATCTGCCCCGAATATCAGAAGGGCGGCATTCTGCAGGAAGTAACTCACTCCTATCGCGGTTATGAGCACCGCAAGGGGTGACCCTGCATTTCTTAGAGGCTTATACGCAATCTTCTCGGTCGATACTCCTATAATGGTGCATATCAGCATCGATACGACGATGCCTGCAAGCGGCGGCATTCCCATTGTCGAAACTATCGTGAATACCACATAGCAGCCCACCATTATGAAATCACCATGGGCGAAGTTCAGCATTTTTGCGATGCCGTATACCATCGTATAGCCCAGCGCGATGATTGCATATATGCTGCCAAGACTCAGTCCGTTAATAAAATAGGTTAAAAAACTCATCTCAATTTCTCCTTGCCAATACTGCACCAAAAGGGACGGAAAACTCCGCCCCTTTGCAGCAATTTGTGAAAAACCAAATTGCAGTATCTCAGTCCATCGAAACATACGCGCCGTTTTCGATGACAACGCCCTTAGGCTCTTTGTTCGGCTCACCTGATACTTCCCAGCTGATAGTACCTGTAAGACCCTCAACAGAGATTTCAGTCATTCCTGTCTTCATCTTGTCGCTGATATCGGAAACGCTCATGTCTGCTGTGATGCCCTCCTTCTCAGCTGCTGCCTTGATTGCATATACTGCATCATAAGCATCTGCTGCGAACTGGTTGGGGGTATCTGTGTAGGCATCCTTGTAGCTCTTTACGAAGTTTACCGTAAGGTCGTCTGTAGCATCTGCTGCGAAAGGTGTAAGGAGCATAACGCCTTCTGCAAGGCTTGCGTCGAAGTTTTCAACAGCAGTGATACCGTCAAGACCGTCACAGCCGAAGAACTTCGGTGAATAACCCATTGTGGAAGCCTGCTTTAAGATAAGTGCTGCTTCTGTGTAGTAAATGGGAAGGAATACGAGGTCTGCACCTGCATCCTTTGCCTTCTGTATCTGTACCGAGAAGTCTGTCTTGTTATCAGCATTAAACGCCTCTGCTGAAACAACCTCAAGACCCTTTACCTGTGCCTCTGCTGCAAACTTCTGATAAATTCCTGATGAATAAACATCCGAGCTGTCATAAATAACGCCGATTTTCGTTCCAAGCTTGTTGTCCGCGATATAGTCCGCAGATTTAAGTCCCTGGTTGGAATCAGAGAAACATACCCTGAAAACATTGTCATATTTAACACAGTCATCAGCCGAGCCCGAAGGTGAAAGCTGGAACATATTGTCCTCTTTTGTCTTCTCCGAAACCGCAATCGAGCATGCGCTTGTTACAGAGCCTACAAGGAACTGCATTCCCCAGTCCTTAAGCGTATTGTAAGCATTAACGGATTTTTCCGCATTAAGCTCGTCGTCTTCGAATTTATACTCTATCTGTGCTCCGTTGATACCGCCTGCCGCATTGATCTCATCAACCGCGATCTGAATCGCATTCTGAACAGCCGTACCGTAAGCTGCCGCACCGCCAGTAGTAGGACCAATGCCGCCGATTTTAAATACTGCTCCCGAGCTGCTTCCTCCCGACTCTGCCGTTGACTCAGCCGGAGCCTCGGAAGCCTTGCTGCCGCTGTCTGCCGGTGCTGCCTGGGAACCGCATCCTGCAAGCATGCTCATAGCCAGAGCAGAGGCTGTTACAACACTGACCGCCTTCTTAAAAATTCTCATAATATTGTCCTCCCTAAAAAATTGTAGACTTGTATCAGTGGATACAGAAATACAAGTATTAAATTAAGTTAAATGATACCTTTGAAAACAGCCTTTGTCAATCCAAAAAGAACAAATTACATCAAAAAGATAAAATACATCAATTAGTGAAATATTAAAAAACATCAACCGTTTATCCCGCTTCCGTTTCGGGCTCTTCCGACAGCTGTTGTCTTTTTACAAGCTCATAGAAAAAGCCCTTTTTCTCTATCAGTTCTTCATAGCTTCCATTCTCGACTATATGTCCCTTATCAATAACGAGTATCCTGCTGCAGTTCCTTATAGTGGAGAGTCTGTGCGCTATAACTATCCTCGTACAGTCCATCCTGTCAAGGGCATCGGAAACCTTCTTTTGCGTAATATTGTCAAGTGCCGAGGTCGCTTCGTCAAAAATCAGCAGCTTGGGTTTCGGTGCGATGGCTCTCGCTATCATTATCCTCTGCTTCTGTCCGCCGGATATTCCCCCTCCGCCCTCTGAAATTAAAGTATTCATCTCCATAGGCATATTCCGGATGTCCTCATCTATTCCGGCTATCGCTGCGGCCTCCCATGCATCCTTGACCGTAAGCTGCGGAGCCGATACCACGATGTTCGAATAAATATCGCCCGCAAAAAGCTTGCCGTTCTGCGTAACTACACCTATATTTTTTCTTAAGGATTTAAGGTCTACGGAATTTATATCCCGTCCGTCGAAATAAATCCCTCCCTTAACCGCCTTTTCAAATCCGAGGAGCAGCCTCACAAGCGTTGACTTTCCACAGCCGGTCTTACCGACAATTGCAACATACTGTCCGGGGTAAATCTTAAGCGAGATATTGTCAAGTATCAGCGGCAGGTCTTCCTTATATCTGAAGGAGAGATTGTTTATCTCCAGTCCACCGCTTATCGAGCTCAAAACCTCCTTTTCAGAGGTGATTTCCGGTTCGGTCTTCAAAAGTGGCTCCGCCATTTCGAAAACAGGTCGTATATTTGCGGCGGTAAGTGCCATTCCCGCAAGCGACATAAACGCGCCCGAAACCATTCCGTAGGCTGTGTTGAAAGCATAATAATCCGCCACCGCAACCCCTGTACGGAGTGCAGCGTTGTACATGACTATATTTCCGACAACGCTTATTGCCAGTCCGATAACGCTGTTAAGCTTTATAAAAAGAGGCGGGTTGTAGCTTATCTCTGCGAGATCTGCATAAAGATTTCCCCATCTTGTGAACGCCCTCTTTTCAGCACCGGCAAGCTTTATCTTCTGTATCGCCGAAAGAAGCGCATAGCTCATTCCGTTTTCCTTTGTGGCTATGAGCATCTGCTTTTTCGATATCCTCATCTGGTAGAGCGCGGAGAGAATTGAAAAGAGCACTGTAGTTATGATTATCGTAAGAGAAGGCAGTACAAGCCCGGGTGCATATACGAAGATCCGGCTGATATAGGCAAGTGAAAAAACTGACGTAAGGGCACTGTTTATTATAACCGTTACCATGGTTGAGCAAAGGCTGTTCACGTATGCTGCCCTTGATGCAAGCTCGCCCGAAGCATAATTTTTGAAAAAGCCCGCAGGCAGAGATAATATCCGCATCATGGTAGCAGCTTCGACGCTGACGCTCATTCTTGTCTCAATTCTTGCCGTCACAAGGGATTTCGCCACATTCAAAAGTAATGAACCTGTCGAAACGGAAATCATGAAAATCCCCGTTGTCATAAGGAGCGAAATCTTCCCCTCCTCGATAACCTTGTCAAAAAGGAAATAATTTATTCCGGGTATAAGCATACCGACCAGAGTTACAAGAAGGCTTGTAAGTACTGCCATAACAAGATCCGACAGCCTTATGACCGAAATGATATATTTAAGCAGATCGATTATTTTAAGGGATTTAAGCGGAAAAGGCTTATAGAAAAGATATGCCCTTTTTTCGAATAATTTCTCCTCCCGCCCGCCTATTCTTATATATCCGCCCTTTTCAGGTTCAAAAAACTTATAACCCTGCACTCTGTCAGGAATCAGCGTTACGGGGCTTCCATCCGACTTCGTGAAGCCTATCATTACTCCGGAAGCATCCTTTCTCCAGTCCTTTTTAAGCTCCACCTCACGCTTCATGATTCCCTTTGTCTGCAGGACATAGTCCAGCCTGTCCTCAAGGCTTTTCAGCTTTTCAGGTATATCCTTATGCCTTATCCCGAAATAAGCAGCTATCTCCTCTATCGCATTGTTGTCGCGGTTTTCTTCTTCCATTCTTTCGATGGCTTTTTTATTGCCGCTGACTGCTCCCGCGATTTTCAATAAGGTATAGGCATAACCCTCGCTGTCCTTCTTTTTCCTTAATTTTATCTGACTATCGAACCATCCCATACTGTCAATCCCACACAGTTATTCATTCATCACAAGTTCCCTGTAATATTCGTTTTCGGCAAAAAGCTCCTCATGCTTTCCGCGTCCGACTATCTCTCCTGCCTTTATAAGTATTATCTCATCACAGTCCCTTATGGTACTGAGCCTGTGAGCTATGATTATACAGGTAATTCCCCTGTCCGTTATTGCCTTTACGACTTCATATTCCGTCTTTGCATCAAGTGCCGAGGTTGCTTCGTCCAGAATTACTATAGTGGGGTCTCCCGCAAGCACTCTGGCGATTTCCATTCTCTGCTTCTGCCCGCCCGAGAAATCATTTCCGCCCTCTATCATCTTGTGCCTGTAGCCGCCGTCACGCTGGAGGATTTCTGAGTGTATCTGCGCATCCCTCGCCGCCATTATAACTTCAAAGTCCTCGATACTCCTGTCCCACATCTTTATATTTGCGGAAACGCTGTCCTCGAACATGACAATATCCTGGTCAACAACCGCGAGCGAACCGCTGAAAACGTTTCTGTCTATTTCCTCTATGGGCCTGCCGTCAAAAAATATCTCTCCCTCCCATGCCTTATAAAGACCCGACAGAAGCTTTGAGATGGTGGATTTTCCGCATCCGCTCTCTCCCACGAAGGCAACCCGGCTTCCGGCTTTGACCTTCATGCTGAAATTCTTTATAAGGGGGTCTGCAAGCCTTGAATAGCCAAAGGTCAGATTTTTTATCTCAACATTTCCCTTTAGCTTCTCATAATCGGAATCCTCATCTTCCTTAAAAATATGAGTCATCTCGTCATCAGGATATTCCATTACATCCTCTATGCGCTCCATGTCCGTCCTCAGTTCCTGGAGCATCTGCCCCGAAGCGATAAATCCCTCTGCCGGAGCCATAAACGAAGCTAAAAATCCCTGAAATGCCGTTATCATACCCAAGGTAAATTTCCCATGAATCGTGAGATATACTCCTATCATAACCACGATGGCATTCATTATGGAAGATACAAGTATCGGAATATTTCCCAAATACTGATCGATCTCTAAAAATCTTACAGCTGCCGCATTCACATTCGCCTGATAGCCTGCCCATTTCCTGAAGTAGCCTTCCTCCGCACCTGATGCCTTGATGGTTTCTATCATCTCTATACCGGCTGTGGTACAGCTGCTCATCTTTCCCATGTCACGCGTTTTTGTACGGGAAATATTTATGCGCTTCTTTGATATGACATTTGCAGCAAATATATTTACAACTACTGAAGAAATACCGACAAGGCTTAAAATGACACTGTTCTTAAACATCACGACAAGATAAAATATCATCATGAAGGCATTTAAGAACAAGGGTGCAAAGGTATAAATGAGTGAATGGGATATTCCCGCATTACCTGCTCTTCTGCTCAAAATATCCCCGGCATAACGCTGTGAAAAGAAATCCATGGGAAGATTCAGCACCTTCCACATATAACTGCAGGTCCCGTAAATTGACATCCTGCCCTCGATGCGTCTTGAATAGACAGCCTGAATGAGTGCGGCAGTTATCTTTATAAATCCAAAAACAGACAGGAGCACGATAAAGGGAAGGCACCAGTCTCTGTCCATCCCCGTAAGAAGCCTGTCCATAAAAATCCTTGAAAATACCGGTTCTATTATACCGATAAGCGACGAAATAACCGTAGTCGTGACCACGAATGCTATCGCGATTGAGCAGCCCTGAAGTCTTTTTCTTGCAAATTCAATCGTTGACCTTTTCTTCCCGTCAGCAATGAACTCCTCCGACGGTTCAAACATCATGCAGAGTCCCGTAAATTTTTCATCGAACTCTTCCATGCTTACGGTATAGGTTCCTCTTGCCGGGTCGTTTATATAGACCTTATCCTTTTTGAAGCCGTTGACGACCAGAAAATGGTTGAACTCCCAATGCACTATACAGGGAAACAGTCCGTTATCCCTTAGGTAGTCCGGTTCAAAACGGAAGCCCTTCGCTACAAGCCCGTAATTCCTTGCCGCAAGGAGAATATTTTTTGCATTGGAGCCATCCCTTGAAACACCACAATCGCGCCTCACCTGTTCAAGCGGTACCCATTTTTTATAATAGGCAAGCACCATCGCAAGTGACGCGGCTCCACATTCAAGGGCTTCCATCTGCATAACGAAAGGAACCCTTGCTATCCCCTTATAGACCGGTTTCACTTTTTTCTGATTATTTTTCATCTTTTCCCAAAAGGAAGGACAATGGACTTATACTGTCGGTAACGAGTGTCACCTCATAAGTCCCGTCCGTAAACTCTCCCTCAACAGCTACCTCGTAGATCCATTCTCCCGGCTGCAGTTCTCCGACCTGAAGCGCATAGGAA
>CAJOPI010000270.1 GCA_905236275.1 uncultured Lachnospiraceae bacterium
AGTCGGTACAGCAGCCATGTTTTTGGCAATGATCGTACTTCTCTTCGCCTTTGACTGGAGAATGGGGGCTTCCTGTATGCTCGCTGTCGTTGTATCCGTAGCTGCCATGTTTATCATGATGGGAGGTAAAAATGCAAAACTTATGGCGGAGTATCAGGAAGCACAGGATTACATGAGCAAGGCAGGCACAGAATACGTCAGAGGAATACCTGTAGTCAAAGTCTTTCAGCAGACAGTTTATTCTTTTAAATCATTTAAGGATGCTATCGATAATTACAGCAGAAAGGCTGAAAAATTCGCCATCAAGGTCTGCTGTCTTCCGCAGTCAGTCAATCTCACTTTCACAGAAGGCGCATTTATCTTTCTTGTTCCCGTCACCTTGTTCCTTGCTCCGAAGGCCTATAAATCAGGAAATTTCGCCGGATTTATCACCGATTTCGCATTCTATGCGGTTTTTTCCGCAATTATTTCCACTGCTCTTGCAAGAATCATGTTTGCGGCAAACGGCATGATGCTTGCCGATAATGCCATGAAACGAATTGATGAAGTGATGAAGGCTCCGACAATGGATATCAGCAATAGTTCGGAAATACCAAAGGATAACAGTATATCCTTTGATAATGTCAGCTTCAGCTACGAGGGCTCCGATATTCCCGCACTTGAAAATGTAAGCTTTAACGTAAAGCCCGGAGAGACCCTTGCGTTAGTCGGTCCCTCAGGCGGCGGAAAAACAACTGCTGCAAGCCTTGTGGCAAGGTTCTGGGACGCGAGCTCCGGAACAGTCAGAGTTGGCGGCGCAGATGTTCGAAAAACAGAACCTCATCTCCTCATGGAACAGATAGCCTTTGTTTTTCAGAATAATCATCTTTTCAAGGCTTCTATTTTGGAAAATGTAAGGTGTGCAAGACCCGCAGCGACAAGGGAAGAGGTTGAAAAGGCACTTGAAGAAGCACAGTGTAATGATATCCTTGAAAAGCTTCCCGATGGGATAGATACGGTAATCGGAACTGAAGGCACATATCTTTCGGGAGGTGAACAGCAGCGAATAGCACTTGCAAGGGCAATTCTTAAAAACGCCCCCATTGTACTTCTCGACGAGGCTACGGCATTTGCAGACCCTGAAAACGAGGTTCTTATCCAGAAAGCCTTTTCGAAGCTGACGAAGGGTAAGACAGTAATCATGATTGCCCACAGGCTTTCGACAGTTATTAACGCAGACAATATCATTGTGCTTGATGCAGGCCATATAGTTGAGCAGGGAACGCATAAAGAACTGACAGGTTCGGACGGACTTTATTCAAAGATGTGGAAAGATTATAACAGCGCGGCCGAATGGCGCATTACGGCATAAGGAAGGAGGCATATAAAATGTTTGGCAAAAATTTCCAGCGAAAATATGCACTTACAGAACAGGGCATAAAGAACACAAAAGAGGCTACCGTCTGGACTGTTATAGTAAACCTCACTGTAATGGCAGGCATGAGCATATTATTCATGCTCATGAGCCGCTTCATGAATACCCTGGTGAACGGAAGTCCGATACCCGGAGCCGGAACCTTTATAGCTTTAGTAATAGTATTCCTTGCTCTTTCGGTAATTACCCACAGACAACAGTATATAGCGACCTACGTGCTTGTATATGGTGAGGTCAGGGATACGCGCTTAAAGCTTGCCGAACGTTTGCGCAAACTCCCTCTGGATTATTTCGGGAAGCGTGACCTTGCAGACCTGACAGAGACAATCATGGGAGACGTAAACCGCTTAGAGCATGTATGGTCTCACTGTCTTGGCTATCTGTACGGTTCCTATATTTCGACAACAATTATCGCGATAGCTCTTTTTTATTATAACCCACAGATGGCTATTGCCTGTCTCTGGGCTGTACCGGCAGCATTTGCACTCCTTTTCGGCAGCAAAAAGCTTTCAAAAAGGAATTCGGCGATTACAAAGAAAGCGGCTGTCGAGGTTTCCGACGGCATTCAGGAAATGCTGGAAAATATGCGCGAAATCAGGGCTGTAAATCAGGAAGAAAAATTTATCAATAAACTTGATGAAAAAATAGATAATCACGAAAAGCTTGTGATTAAAGGTGAACTTTACACCGGAATTTTCGTCAATGCGGCAAGCATGATCATGCGTCTGGGTGTTGCTACAACGATACTTGTCGGAAGCAATCTGATTCTTTCCGGAAAAATTGATTTTATGCTGCTGTTTATGTTCCTGCTCGTTATCACGAGGATATATGCCCCCTTTGACCAGGCTCTTGCCCTCATTGCGGAAATGTTTGTGTCAGAGGTTTCGGCAAAAAGGCTCATGGAAATTTATGAGCTGCGAACCGGTGAGGGAAGCGATGTATTCAATCCGTCAGGCTATGATATAGAATTTGAAAATGTAAGCTTTGCCTATGAGGATAGTTACGAAGCTGACAGTTCAAGACGGGTACTGGAGGGAGTAAGCTTTGTTGCCAAAGAAGGCGAGGTAACTGCACTTGTAGGAGCTTCTGGTTCGGGCAAAAGTACGTCTGCAAGACTTGCCGCAAGGCTCTGGGATATTTCTAAAGGAACAATACGCGTGGGCGGTGTTGACATTAAAAATATCGACTCCGAAACACTCCTCAAATCCTTTTCAATCGTTTTTCAGGACGTTGTTCTTTTTGACGATTCAGTTATGGAAAATATCCGTCTTGGAAAGCGCGGTGCCTCAGACGAGGAAGTTATCGCCGCTGCAAGGGCTGCAAATTGTGACGAGTTTATAGAAAAGCTTCCCGACGGCTATCAGACAAAAATCGGTGAAAACGGAGCCAAATTATCAGGTGGTGAAAGGCAGCGTATCTCCATAGCAAGAGCACTTCTGAAAGACGCGCCTATCGTACTTTTGGACGAAGCAACAGCGTCCCTTGACGTGGAAAGCGAGACAAAGGTTCAGTCTGCCCTGTCGCATCTTCTCAAAGGAAAAACCGTTCTCGTTATCGCGCATAGAATGCGTACTGTCGAGGCTGCAGACAAGATAGTCGTACTCTCGGACGGCAGAGTTGCGGAAAACGGCAGTCCTGCGGAGCTTTACGAAAATCAGGACGGACTTTTCAGACGCATGGTTAATCTTCAGTACGCCAGTACCGGATGGAGTATTTGATACTACCCTTCATATGATGACCCTGACATCATATTATTTTTTAAGGTCATCTGCACCAAAGCCTAACGGAAGCAGTTCTTCGAGACTGAATATTTTATAGTCGTCAACGCTTTTTGCAAGAATAATCTTAAATTCACTGCTTTCGCAAAACTCTCTCATAACCTGTCTGCAAACTCCGCAGGGCGCACAATAATCTTTTATGACTCTGTTTGGACCGCCGACAATGGCTATCGCCTTGAAATCACGCTCGCCCTCACTTACTGCCTTGAAAAAAGCAGTTCTTTCAGCGCAGTTTGAAGGCGTATAAGCAGAGTTTTCAATATTGCAGCCATTATAAATCTTGCCCTCTTTCGTCATCAGCGAAGCGCCAACTGCAAAATTAGAATAAGGGATATATGAACGCTGCAGCATATTTATGGCATTTTCAATCAGAATCTTTATTTCTTTTTCTTCCATAATTGCTCCTAAAGATCATTCAATAGAATTTACGATTTCCAGCAATGACTCTTTTATCTCGCTGTTTCTCCTGATAGCATTCTCCCTTGTATCCTGCTTTGTGTAGAAATAGAATTTAATCTTCGGCTCTGTTCCCGAAGGACGCACAGAAAACACGCTTCCATCTTCGAGTCGGAAACGAAGAACGTTCGAAGCAGGAATATCTTCATATCCGTTTTTAAAATCAATTACCTTTTCAACCTTAAGACCGGCTATTTCTTTCGGCAAATCAGCCCTGAGAGTGCTCATCATACGGGAAATCCTCTCTGCGCCTTCGATTCCTTCAAGAATAAGGTTCGGCTCATCTTCCGCATAGAAGCCGTATTTTTCATAAAGACCTGTCAATACCTGCCACAGACTTTTGCCCCGCTTCCTGTAGTAAGCGGCAGCTTCGGCAACAAGCATTCCTGCCGAAATCCCGTCTTTATCCCTGATATCCTCGCAGGCTGCGTATCCAACCGACTCCTCATATCCGAAAAGATAAGTATAGCCATTCTCTTCAAGAAAAGGTATCCGTCCACAGATATTCTTAAATCCCGTCAATGCTTCAAACATCTTTACGCCATAGGCTTCTGCCATTACGGAAGACATATCGCTCGTAACTATTGATTTTACCATGGCACCTTTTTCGGGCAGGGTTCCCGCGGCCTTGTGTCCTTCAAGGATATAATTTACAAGCAGGTATCCTGTCTGATTTCCGTTAAGCGGTATATAATTTCCATCATCAGTCAGAATTTCGATTGCAAATCTGTCTGCATCAGGGTCAGTCGCCATAAGCAGCTCTGCGCCAACCTTTTTACCAAGCTCCTCGCTCAGCTTGAAGGCGGCAGGTGATTCCGGATTCGGATAACCCACAGTTGTAAAATCAGGGTCGGGATTTCTCTGTTCTTCAACCACGTTAAAATTCGTAAAGCCCCTGTCCTTCATCATCTGTGAGAAGGGAACCGAACCGGCGCCGTTAAGCGGTGTATATACTATCGGTATCGCAAGGTCTATTTCATCACTTTCGTGGATTTTAAGTGCTTCTATTCTGTCGAGGTATCTTCTGTCCCATTCTTCACCTAATGTTTCAACGAGTCCCTTTTCTTTTGCCTCGTCCAAATCCATTTTCTTTATACCTGAGAAGTAGCCCAGTTCTTCGATTTTCCTCATCATACCGTCGGCGATTTCCGAGCTGACCTGGCAGCCATCCTCCCAATATGCCTTATATCCGTTATAATCCTTTGGATTGTGTGAGGCTGTTATATTTATACCTGATATTGTGTGCAGCTGTCTTATCAGATATGCAAGCTGAGGGGTCGGGCGCATTCCCTTAAAAAGATAGACCTTTATTCCGTTTGCCGCAAAAATTGATGCTGCGAAATCTGAAAATTCCTTCGAAAAATGTCTGGGGTCATGAGCAATGACAACACCCTTTTTCATTGCTTCTTCGCCGCATTCCACAATATAATTGGCGATTCCCTGTGTTGCTCTTCCCACAGTGTAAAAATTCATACAGTTGGTTCCGGCTTTTATCTTGCCGCGAAGTCCTGCTGTCCCGAATTTCAGATCCTGAAAGAAGCGCTCTTTAATTTCGCTTTCATCATCTTTTATTTCAATAAGTTCCTTATAAAGAGGGTCATCCTTTGGAAGCTTTTCCAACCATTCATTATATCTGTCCATCAGAACCACCTTTAACGATTTTTACTATTCTTGAAGTGCCGAGCCTTCCTGCTCCGAGCTCCATGAACTTCTCTGCATCTTCAAGAGAACTTATTCCTCCGGCAGCCTTTATCTTAACAGCTGCTCCAACGCGCTCTTTGAAAAGCTTTACGTCTTCAAAGGTCGCACCTGCTGTACTAAAGCCTGTCGAAGTTTTGATGAAATCTGCACCGGCTTCGGTTACAAGCTCACACATCTTGATTTTCTCGCTCTCCGTCAGAAGACAGGTCTCTATAATAACCTTAAGTATATGTCTGTTACAGGCTTTTTTGATTGCTTTTATCTCGTCAAGCACATAGTCATAATTAGCTGCCTTTAACTCACCGATATTTATAACCATATCAATTTCATCAGCACCGTCTTTTATGGCCTCTTCCGTTTCGAAGACCTTTACTGCGGTAGTATTTGCCCCATTCGGAAAACCTATTACCGTAGTGATCTTCATTTTATCACCCATATAATCCCGCGCTCTCTTTATAAAGCAGGGCGAAATGCAGACTGACGCACACGAATACCTAATCGCATCGTCACAGATAACCTTCACCTCATCCCAGCTGCTGTCCTGCTTCAAAAGTGTATGGTCACAAACCGCCAAAATTTCTTTAACATTCATAATCACAATTCTCCTCCACCTCTTCTTCTCGTTCTTCTCCATCCCTTGGATTCGTTAAGATTTATCACCTCATTCCCTTGTCATAAGGTATTCCTTCTGCTTTGGGTGCTCTTGAGTTCTCCGAGGTCAGTGCCAGTACGATAAGTGAAATAATATAAGGCATCATATTGTAAATCGTACTCGGAATATTCATCGCCGCAAGAAAATCAATTCCCGAATATACGTTGGAAAGTGAGCGGAAAAATCCGAATAAAAGTGCTGCCAACGCAATACGATGAGGCTTCCACTGACCGAAAATCATAACTGCAAGTGACAGGAAACCAAAACCGGCAACACCCGTTTCAAATTTCCACTCACTAACGCCTGCGGTAATGTAGACAATACCTCCAAGACCGCCTAAGAAGCCAGAGATCAACACGCCTGCCCAGCGCATCTTCAAAACGTCAATACCAACACTGTTCGCAGCCTGTGGGTGTTCACCGCATGCCATAAGGCGCAGACCGAATCTTGTTTTGTAAAGTACGATGTAAGATATTATCAATGCTGCTACAGCCATTATCATAAACCAGCTCAATTCCATCTTTCCGGCGTTTATGATGAATGCTTTCCTGCCGTTTATGTACTGAACCGTCGCTGAAACATTGTCAGGATTTTCCGCAACATTTATTGATTTCACCAGAACGGTTGCAACTGCTGTTGCAAGCATATTCATGGCTGTACCGATAAGTGTCTGGTCAGCCTTGAATCCTATTGCACTTATTCCCAGAAGGCAGGAATACAGCATTCCCGACAAAACCGATGCAAGCACAACAGAAATAATGATAACTAAAGGTGATGCATTCGCAAGATATTTCATTGCAAGAGCTCCACCCAAAGCTCCGATTGCCATTATTCCTTCAAGTCCTAAGTTGATCACACCCGAATGCTCGGAAAAACATCCTCCGAGAGCAACGAGCAGAAGCACTGACGAAAAAAGTAAGGTATACTGCAAAAGAAGTGACATCAGCTCTTACCTCCTTTCGCATTTTTATCAAAATGATTTTTCTTCATGTTGTAAATATTTATACAGTGCTTGAAGAAAAGCACGAATCCGCAGAGGTAAATGATTATCGCAGAGATAAGGTCAGAAACCTGTGACGGATAAATCTGTTTGTCGAGATAAGCTCCTCCGCTGGATATATGCTGTATAAAATATGATGAAAAGATAGTTCCTATCGGATGCAGAGCACCAAGGAAGGTTGCCGCAATTCCGTTGAATCCCATTCCCGGAACACTCGCCTGCGAAACCGACCACTGTTCAAAGCCGCTGAGATACAGAAATGAAGCTCCGAGACCTGCAAGCATACCTCCGATAATCAACGTAACGACAATATTTTTCTTTTCCTTCATGCCAGCATATTTAGCCGCATTTTTATTGTAACCGGTTGCCAGTATCTCATAACCGAATACTGTTTTTGACAAAACAATCCATATAATAATTGCAATTATTACAGAAAGCGGTATTGCAATCGTAACATATTTATTATTTGAGAAAAATGCTCCGAGTCCCAATGTAGGAAGCAGTGCTGACGGATTCGTTGCTCCTACGGCAAGCGTATAGGGACTTGTACTTTCCTTGACCGGAGTAAGAAGCATATTCGTCGTATAAAGCGCTATCCAGTTCAGCATAATACCGGAAATAACTTCATTAACATTCCTGTATGCCTTCAAAAGACCTGTAATGCAGCCTGATACGCCGCCAGCAATCATCGCAAGCAGAACGCAAATATACCAGGGACAGCCCAAAGCAAGCGCAGCATAAAGTGAAGCCGCCGCACCACAGACATACTGTCCGGCAGCACCTATGTTGAAAAGACCTGCCTTATAGCAGAACTGCACCGAAAGAGCGCAAAGAAGCAAAGGAGCAGTCTTTACAAGTGTATTACCAAAATACTTCATAGCCGCCGCCTGAGACGGATATGTAAAGTAATTCTTAATGATCGTTACAATGGCATCCGGTGCACCTTTTGCATTTATCATGAGAAGCACAATGAATCCGACAAAAAGTCCCGCAATTATACATATCAGCGAGGCAAGGATTGACTGGAAGGCTGTGCTTTCAAGCAGTGATTTCTTCTCTTTCATCAGCTTCTCTCCTTTCTTTTTGCTCCTGCCATATATAGACCGAGCTCCTCGCGATTTGTTTCCTTTGGATTGAACTCACCGACTATCTCGCCTTCGTATATTACAAGGATTCTGTCAGACACGCTCAATACTTCTTCAAGTTCAAATGATATAAGCAGAATTGCCTTTCCTGCATCTCTTTCCGCTACAAGCTGCTTATGAATGGATTCTATAGCACCTACATCAACACCTCTGGTCGGCTGGACTGCCAGCAGGAATTCATGTTTTCTGTCCATTTCCCGTGCTATTATTGCCTTCTGCTGATTTCCTCCGGACATGCTTCTTGCCGGTGTCACAGAACCCTGTCCCGAACGAATATCATATTCATCTATAAGCCTGTCGGAATATTTTCTGATTTCGTCTTTTTTCAGGAAACCTGCCTTATTCGAAAATTCATCTTCAAAATACCTCTGAAGTACAATATTGTAATCAAGCGGATAATCAAGAATAAGTCCATGCTTATGTCTGTCTCCAGGAATATGACTCATTCCCGTCAGGGTTCGTTCCCTGATAGATGAATGGGTAATATCCTTTCCGCATAATGAAATGCTACCTTTGCTGACCTTTTCAAGACCTGAAATGGCTTCTGCAAGTTCTGTCTGGCCGTTTCCGTCTATGCCGGCAATACAGACAATCTCACCTTTTCTGACCTCAAAGGAAACGTTTTTAACAGCATTGTTTTTATGCATTCTCGAAGGAACTGTAATATTGTCGAGCTTCAGAACAACCTCTCCCGGGGTCGCTTCCTTTTTATCAACAACAAGCTGGACATCATGACCAACCATCATACGGCTTAGCTCAGCGGGTGTGGTATCGGAGATATTAACGGTTCCGACATATTTGCCTCGTCTAAGTACCGAACAACGGTCTGCAACTTCCATTATTTCGTTTAATTTATGGGATATAAAAAGAATTGACTTGCCTTCTTTTGCAAGACTCTTCATTATTTTCATAAGGTCGTCAATTTCAGCCGGCGTAAGAACTGCCGTCGGCTCATCAAAAATAAGAATATCATTTTCACGATAGAGCATCTTTAAGATTTCGGTTCGCTGCTGCATCCCGACGGTAATATCCTCTACAAGCGCATCAGGATTAACCTTAAGTCCGAATTTCTCAGAAAGAGCCATGACCTTTTTCCTTGCCTCACTCTTCTGAAGAATACCGTTCTTTGTAGTTTCGACTCCAAGAATAATATTATCAAGTACCGAAAAACACTGAACAAGCTTAAAATGCTGGTGAACCATACCAATTCCCAGAGCATTTGCATCATTAGGGTCGTTAATCTTAACTTCCCTGCCGTCTTTCTTTATGACACCTTCTTCGGGCTGATAAAGTCCGAAAAGAACGCTCATAAGTGTTGATTTTCCGGCACCGTTTTCACCAAGCAGAGCCAGAATCTCGCCTTTCTTTAACTGAATGGAAATATTGTCATTGGCGATTATTCCGGGAAAACGTTTCGTTATATTCAGCATCTCAATGGTATAGTTGTCTTCCATGCTGAAAATCTCCTTCCAGATAAAATGAAATAATAGTTTAATGAAGCCGGCAGATTACAGAAACTGCCGGCCTCTTTAGTCATAATAAAACATTTATTTAAGGTTGCCCTGGAAATTAACCTTAATATTCTTTGCAGTGGGCTGATCCGCAGATACATCATTGGAGACTGTAATCTTTCCGTTGAAGATATCTGCTACCAATGCCTTGTAATCATCCTCTGTGAAACCATCATTCCAAACTGTGGAATCTGCAAGACCGGCATAATTCAATGAAAGATCATCAGTTGATACAAGACCATAGGTTTCAATCTTTCCCTTGTAGTTATCCCACTCACCGTTTTTAATTGCATTAAGGAGAAGATTTACGGTTGCTTTAAGTCCCTTCATAGCGGAAGTAACAGTCATGCCTTCACCGTAAGAACCATCAATGACATCCTTCTGATCCACATCAACACCGATGACTTTTCCATCAGTCTTTGCAGCTGCTTCAGCCGCAGATGTATAAATTCCACCACCGCAGGCAAAAACGACCTCTGTTCCACCCTGATACCATGTATCCATAGCTGCTGTTATATCGGGATCTCCGTTGAAAAGATTACCATAAGCATAGTTGAGGCTTACATCAGTTGCACCTATTTCACCGGCAGCATCATCAGCACCCTGTACATATCCATAGCCGAAGCTCATAACTCCGGGAACTGCCATTCCGCCGAGGAAACCAAGATTTTTGTATCCCATTTTTACAGCTGCATAACCTGCCATGTAGCCTGAGATCTCGCCCTTGTAGGTCGCACTGAATACATTATCAGCGGCAAATTCCTGACCGTTGGTGTAACCTTCAAAATCATCCTTGGTGCAGTCAAGAACGACAAATTTTGTATCAGGATACATATCAGCCGCCTCAACAACCGCCTCAGCAAATGAGAAACCGGGAAGGAGAAGCACTCCATAATCATCAGCAATAGCCTTCTCTATCATTGCCACACGATCGGCTGTACTGTCGCCTTCGGGTTTATAATAGGTAAACTCGCCACCGTTAGCATCACACCATGCCTTGCCTGCTTCATAAGTTGTCTGGTTGAAAGACTGGTCTGTGATATCAGCATAGTCTGTAACCATTGCAACCCTGAAGGCTGATTCCGAATTATTTTCAGCTGCTGCACTTCCGGCTGACTCATCAGCGGCAGGCTGTGAAGACGAACCACCGCATGCAGTAAGCGAGAATGCCATAACAGCGCACATC
>CAJOPI010000271.1 GCA_905236275.1 uncultured Lachnospiraceae bacterium
CACCCGTGATAAAGTCTTTTGTATTGTGGATAGAACAAAAAGCAGAGGAGAATCGAATTGAGCAAGTAATTTTTCCTGCTAGGGACGGCTATCTCTTGCAGAAAGCATTTAAGATGGTCAGTAAGCGACCTTCGTTATATTTGTTTACCTCAAGAAGCCTTTGTACCTGGGTAGGCTTGAAATCCAAACAGGATATTGTAAAAGCAGCGTATCTTCCTTTTAGTGGAGGCGTAGAAGAAATGCTGAGGAAAAGGTTTCGATGCTCGCAATTATTGGACAACAAGCTAGTTGCTATAGACCAAATACAAGAGTGTTATGGAAATGAAATTCTTGCTAGAGCTGCAGAGACACGACAAAGATATGTAGAATATCTCAGAAAAACAATTAAGAATGGAAATACGGCATATATTGATTTTGTTTCCAGAGGCACTTGCCAGCGTTACCTGGAAGATATTTTAGATAGAAATTTTTATGGACTATATTTTGAACAGGTTAAAATAAAAAAAGAAAAGCGAGTAATGCGTATTGAATCCTTTATAGAAGATGGAGGAAATGTTCCTGGAGGCTGGAATTACTTATATGTAGAACCATTTATCAAGGAGATGATTGGGACGGCCTGGGACGTTGGGGAGGAAGGAAGTTTTATATATAACGATATAAGTTATTCAATAAAACAGCAAAGATTTATTCAAAATGTACAAAATGTAGTTTTGTCGGAAATTGCTTCCAGTGGCAAAGAATGTAGTAATTTTAGGGATGAGTCATACAGTATGGATGCTGGGATATCTATGATAAACTTTGATGTTTTTACAAATCGAAAGATCGAATATCAGGCATAGAATAAGAGGGGAATTGTAAATAATATCTGTGTTCATTGGCAGTGTAGAAAGCGAATGGGGTAAAAGTTGACGATGAAAAGACTTGCCATATTACTACTTTTTGATGAACGAGGCATAGTGGATGAATATAAATATTTTTTGATGCAATCTCTAGTGAAACAGGTAGAGCAACTTTACGTAGTTTGCAACGGGAAACTTGAACCTAATGCGAGAAAAAGAATTTTGAACATTACGAAAAATTTATATGTTCGATCCAATGAAGGATTTGATGCGGGAGCTTATCATGACTGCTTGAACAATTGGATAGGTTGGGAAAAACTTAGTGAATACGATGAATTGATTCTTTTGAATGATACATTTTTTGGTCCTGTTTATCCGTTGAAGAAACTTTTTGATGAAATGGAGAACAGAGATGTAGATTATTGGGGAATTACGCAGCATCAAGGTTATAACTCCAATCAATATAATTGCTTTATCCCACGTTATATTCAATCCTATTTTATAAGTTTTCGTAGAAGTATGCTCTGCTCTGATGAGTTCAGAGAGTATTGGGAAGACCTAAATATAGAAAAATGTTCCATATCTAAGAAATATCTAATCTTAGAATTTTCTGTAGGATTAACGTCCTTTTTTTCCGAGCGTGGCTTTCATTGGGAAACTTATATTGATGCTGCTGAATATGAGTCGGAGTATTCCTATAACCAATATGAATATATAGGAGAGATTTTGTTAAGGAAATATAAGCTTCCTTTTCTGAAAAAAAGAATATTTATATCTAGTCATCCTGATGTGGCTATTGTCGATGATACCAGGAAAATAATGGATTATCTGGGAAAATACACGGATTACGATACAAACCTTATTTGGCAGAGCATATTACGTACGTATCACCTGAATGACTTGAATAAATCTTTGCATTTTCAATATATGCTTCCGAAAAGTAAGAACAATGCACTCGAGGAGGACATAAAAATTCTTATTGTGCAAGAAAATGATATTCAGTGGCTGGAGGAAATAAAAAGAATTTTACCAGAGTATGGTATTGACAAACTGAATCATGGTACGTTTTCAGAAGAAATTCTGTTTTATATAGGAAAATTCCCCTTTCTTTGTATTTTGAGCGATAGCTTGCAGGATTTTTATGGTGCCAGTATTCCTGGCAAATTATCTTATCGTGAAATGGTAATGGATTGTCTGCTCGGGAATGTTGAATCGATGAAAGAAATATTTAAAAAGGAAAAACACATCGGACTTATATCATCTCCTTACCCTTTTCATGGATATGCTTATGCTACGCTATACCACAAGTGGCAGTCAATTTTTTCACGAACTCAGCGTATTCTTGATGCTTTTAATGTTTATGTTCCATGCAATAAAAAAGAAATCGCCTTTGTTTATGGAGGCACAGCCTGGGTGCGGAGCAAATCATTGCAATGGCTTCTAAATTATCGGCACGAATTAATCTCCCTGGAAAACCATATGGGTGGGGAATTTGCAGAGACTTTTTTGTTGTTGCTTCCCTACTTAGTTCAACAAGGAGGATTCCATAGTGGGACAGTCACGAGCCAAAGAGTGGGAGAGGTTTTGTTGGCAAACTACAGTGGTGTTTTGCAGGAACTGCTTGGCTATGATAGTTTAGTTACTAATGGTAAAAGCAGTTTCAGACATCTGCGCCACAGAACTCTACAGTATAGCATTAGAGAATTTTGCAGGAAATACAAAAAACTATATATATATGGCGGAGGTGTACAAGCTAGGGCAGTGGCAGAGCGACTGAAAAAAATCGATGTGGATTTCGATGGTTTTATTGTGACAGATGGAAAGCCAAAGCAAAAGAAATTAATGGAAAAAACAGTATTTTATGCCAAAGAGTGTACGATTTCTGATGAAAACGTTGGGGTTA
>CAJOPI010000272.1 GCA_905236275.1 uncultured Lachnospiraceae bacterium
AGAAGCAATTTCTGAGAACCGTCCTTATGGTGAGCAGATAATTGATGAAACAATAAACGGAGTTGACGTTTCCGTAAGATATTATGATCATGTTCCTTATATCGGAAGGAAATACCAGAGTGCTGAAGACATCGGACTCACTGTTTCGTTTAACGGACATGAAATCCCTGCGTCAGAGCTGAAGGTCAGACTGAACGGCAAGAGCGGTGCCGGAAAGAGCCTCAAGCTTTCGATAGAGGGAGTAAAGAGTCAGGCATTTGCGCCATTATGGAAGAAGGTTGCAAAGACAGTTAAGTCAAAGTCCTATGAGATTGAGCAGTATTCACTTACAGTCAACGAAAGAATTACAAAGAAAAAGAATGCTACAAAGACAGGACAGGTTATAATCAAGCTGAAGAAAAACAATAAGGTTAAAAATGCCAAGGCTGTTGTAATCTATCATACGTCAAAGGGTACGCAGAAGAAGTCTCTTGTAAAGATTGACAAGAAAGATATCGAGTCGGTAAAAACGACGGAAGATGGAACACTTGTAAGCTTCAAGGGCAACTTCAACGGCAGTGTAATTGTGAAATAACTGAATTCTTCGTGATTATTCCCTCAAATGCTCAATTCCGACGGAAAGGATTTCTTTCACGTGTTCGTCGGCGAGGAAGTAGACGATTTCCTTGCCTTGACGACGATTGCCGACAAGGCGGGAGGTTTTTAATATGCGAAGCTGGTGGGAAACTGCGGAAGCTGTCATGCCGAGGGCTTCCGCGATGTCGCCGGCAATCATTTCACCGTCCAAAAGGCAGAAGAGAATGCGTATCCTTGTTGAGTCCCCGAAAACGTGGAAAAATTCGGCAAGGTCGTAGAGCTCATCTTCGTTTGGAATTGATTTATCATTAGAAAGAGATTTATCCATAACCATTAACCTTCTTGATATTGGCGTATCCTTAATGCTCGTACTGAATTCAAAACGGCAATTACCATGACACCCACATCTGCAAAAACGGCAAGCCACATATTAGCGATGCCTATAGCACCGAGCAGGAGACAGGCTCCTTTGACTGCAAGCGAAAAGACGATATTTTCGCGGACGATACGCAGACACTTTTTTGAAATTCTTATTGCGAGAGGAATTTTCAAAGGGTCATCATCCATAAGTACAACGTCTGCGGCTTCGATGGCTGCGTCAGTTCCCATTGCGCCCATGGCAATACCGATATCAGAACGGGCCAGCACAGGTGCGTCGTTTATTCCGTCTCCTACAAAGGCAAGAACCTCGGAGGGAGATGACTTTTCGGCAAGAAGCTTCTCGACCTCCTTCACCTTGTCCACCGGAAGCAGTTCACTGACGTAAGAGTCAACCTTCATTTCAGAGGCAATTTTTGCGGCAATATTTTCCGCATCACCGGTGAGCATAACAGTTTTTCTGATACCGATTTTATGCAGCAAATTTATTGCTTTCGCCGAGTTTTCCTTCGGCTGGTCGGAAATCACGATATGTCCTAAATAATCTCTGTCGGCGGCAACATGAATAATAGTGCCGACATGATGGCAGGGCAGATATTTAACCCCGATAAAGTCCATAAGTTTTGTATTTCCAACAGCAATTCTCTTACCGTCAACAGACCCGATAATTCCTTTTCCGCTTAATTCCTCGATTTCAGAAACCTCGCTGCGGTCAATATTTCCACCATAAGAGCGTCTGAGACTTTCAGCAATGGGGTGCGAGGAAGAACTTTCAACCAGTGCTGCATAGCGCAAAAGCTCTTTTTCCCCGATAGGAGAGTGGTGTATTGCATCAACTTCGAATACGCCCTTTGTCAGAGTTCCTGTTTTATCAAAGGCAATATAACGCGTGTTGGATAGGATTTCCATGAAATTCGAGCCCTTAACCAGAATACCGTTTCGGCTTGCGGAACCGATTCCGGCAAAAAAGCTAAGAGGTATGCTTACAACCAATGCGCAGGGACAGCTAATTACGAGAAAGGTAAGAGCCCTGTATAAAAAGCTCGTCCATTGACCGTTAATTCCCATAACAAAGGTCTGAAAAAGCGGTGGCAGCAGGGCAAGGGCAATTGCACCGTAAACTACTGACGGAGTATAAATTCTTGCGAACTTGCTGATGAACGCTTCGTAATTTGACTTCCTTGAGCCGGAATCCTCGACAAGTTCAATGATCTTAGAGGCGGTTGACTCATCAAACTCCTTTGTGGTAGTAACTTTAAGGACTTTGTTTAAGTTGATGGAACCGCTGATAATGTCATCGCCTGCGAAAACTTCTCTCGGAACACTTTCGCCTGTAAGCGCAGAGGTATTCAGGGTGGAATCACCTTCGGCCACGATTCCGTCAAGAGGAACCTTTTCGCCGGGAAGGATAACTATCGTGCTGCCGACCTCAACCTCGTAAGGGTCTACCCGTTCAATCCTGCCGTCAATTTCGATATTTGCGTAGTCGGGACGAATATCCATGAGGTCGGAGATGCTTTTACGGCTTCTGTTTACTGCATAAGCCTGAAAAAGTTCACCGACCTGATAGAAGAGCATAACGGCAACGGCTTCAGTGTAGTCACCGCTGGAAATCACTGCGAGAACTATGGCTCCGATTGTAGCTACAGCCATAAGAAAGCATTCGTCCATGCCATGACCCTTGATAATTCCCTTCCATGCTTTGATAAGAACATCATAGCCGACAATCAGATATGGCACGAGATAGGCTGTGAAACGGAGAACATCTGTCAGGGGCAGAAAATTCAGAACTATCATTATAACTGCTGACAGAATTATTCTCGCTAAAGTTTTTTTCTGCTTTTTGTTCATATTTTACGTACCTTTAGGCTCAATGGGCAAAAGTCAGTGACGTTTGCTATAATTAGAGATAAATTTCAAAGTCGTCATCAATACCTTTGCAGGTGCTTCTCAGATTTTCCATAACTGCCGTAACGTCAGCATCTTCTTCAAATTCTACCTTCATTTTAAGAGCCATGAAGTTCACTACGGCATCCTTTATACCGGCAGTCTTTTTAGCGGCTTCTTCCATTTTTGCAGCACAGTTGGCACAGTCTACTTCGATTTTATAAGTTTTTTTCATGGTAAATTTCTCCTTGATTGTAAAATGATGAACAATTGATTAA
>CAJOPI010000273.1 GCA_905236275.1 uncultured Lachnospiraceae bacterium
GATGAATATTATGTCAATATGATGAGGGCATGGTATTTTGCGACCGCGCTTGCTAAGCAGTATGAGACCACAATACCTTATATAGAGGAACGAAGACTCGATGAATGGACGCATAAAAAAACCATTCAGAAAGCGATAGAGAGCTATCGGATAAGCGCAGCGCAAAAGGATTTCCTAAAGTCGTTAAAACAATATTGAATAAGTTGTGAAAATTGTATAGAATAATTATATGTAATGAATAAATATCGTACAAGTTTAATGTATCAATGAGGAAGGAGAAGGATAATGGCAAAGGAAATTTCTAGGCGAGACTTTTTGAAGGGAATGGCAGCGAGCGCGGCAATTGCAGGGGTAGCCGGACTTGCGGGCTGCGGAAGCAGCGGAGCCGGAAGCGGAGCAAGCGCGGCGGCATCTGAAGCAGCATCGGCAGCGGCATCAACTGCGGCAGCGAGTGGGACGACGTATATTCCCGGAACCTACAGCGCAACGGCGCAGGGATTGGAAAGCCCTGTAACAGTCACTATGACCTTTGATGAGAATTCAATAACCGATGTAGTGATTGATGCTTCAGGGGAGACAGAGTCTTTAGGCGGAAAAGCAGCAGAAGAATTGCAGAAAAGCATTCTTTCGGGGCAGACTTCGGAAGTTGATGCAATGTCGGGCGCAACAGTAACGTCTAATGCGATAAAGCAGGCGGCAGCGGACTGTATCGCACAGGCCAAGGGCGAAGCGGCAGGAGGAAGCGCGAGCGAAGAGAGTTCGGCTACGGCTTCTGATGACTGGCTGGGAGAAGAGCCGGAGATAAGTGATGCTGACGTTTACAAGGAAGAAGAAGCTGACGTGGTTATAGTCGGTCTCGGTCTTGCAGGAGTAGCTGCGGCGAGGAAAGCGACCGAGTTGGGAGCAAGTGTTGTAGGTATTGACTGCTCTGCGGCACCGAATTGCAGGTCGGGTGAATATGCCGTTATAAATTCGCCGTCCCTCAATAAACGATGGCCTGAAAGGGCGCTTTCGGCAGAAGAGGTTGACGAGATAATTGACAGCCATGTTAATGAGTCAGGATACAGGGTAAAGAGAAGCATTACAAAGAAATGGGCTGACAACATCGGAGAAACCTTTGATTGGTGGATAGAAGCTGATGAGAAGCTTTTTATTGCGGATGAGACGAGACAGGCTATAGAAGACGAAAATGCAGATGACTTTCTTGTGCCGATTTTCCGTCCGCTGCCGTCCTATACAGATGAGTCCGGAAAGGTTCATGAATACAACTGGAAAGAGGAGAGTTTCCCCTGTTATCCTACCTCTGTAGAATTTCTTCCGAATCAGGGGGCAACCTTTAATGCCAACTGGCAGAAGGCGGTTGACTCGAATAAGGTTACGGCTTTCTTTGGACATTTTGCGAAAAAGCTGATTATGGAAGATGGAAAATGCGTGGGAGTTTACGCGCTGAATGACAATCCCGATGATGCGGATAAGGGCAAATATATAAAGGTTACGGCTAAAAAGGGTGTTATTCTTTCAACAGGAGACTTTGGTTCAAATGATGCTGCCATGTATCATTTTGCTCCCGAAGTAATGGAAACTCACAAGAATAACAGGCTCTTTACAAGCGTTGATGTAAACGGAAAACAGACTAATCAGGGTGACGGACTGAGACTCGGCGCGTGGGCAGGAGCAAAAGTTACAGGATACGTTGCACCGATGATACATCACATGGGCGGCGGTGCAGACCTGTCCGGAGTCGGAGTTATGGGCAATGCCGGTTTCCTTAACCTTGACATGGACGGTAAACGTTATATGTGCGAGGACCTTCCGGGACAGCAGCTTGAAAATCAGGTTGAGCAGACAAGACTCATGGCAAGCTGGCAGTTCTTTGATGCAAACTGGCCTGAACAGGTAACGCATATGCCGGCTGCACATGGCGGAGCATGCTATTTTGAGGATTATAAGTCGGCAGAGGAAGCACCTAAAAATAATGCAACCTATAGGAACTGGAAGAGTCCTTATCAGCTCGAAGTAGCTATCGAGGATGGAAGATGCCTTACGGCTGATACGATAGAGGAGCTTGTTGAAAAGGTTTATCCTGATGATAAGAATGCGCAGGAAAATGCAATCGCGTCCATTAAGAGGTATAATGAGCTTGTTGAAAAGGGATATGACGAAGATTTCCATAAGGTTAAGAGCAGGCTTCTTCCGGTTGATACGGCACCGTTCTATGCCGACCAATTCACAACCGCAATCTGCCTTACGGTAATAGGCGGTCTTGAATCTGATGAGGACTGTCATACTTTTGCGGTCAAGGAAGATGAGAGCGGCAGACAGATAGCCGGAGATATAATAAAGGGACTTTATGTTGCAGGAAATATGCAGGGTAACCGTTTTGGAATGCAGTATCCCATCGGCTTGAAGGGTGTGAGCCACGCGATGGCTATGTACTATGGAACCGTCGCAGCGGAGAATGCTGTCAATGGAGTTTGACTCGGTTTAAGGATTTATTCCGCGTAATAACGATAGTTGCTCGTGTTTTGCGGGTCCCAAGGTCTCAATCCTCTTTGTGCAAGCACAATCGGATTTTGACCTTTTGACCCTGACATCATATGATGCGTCTGGGTGCACTTGGAAATTAGCCGCTTTCAGCGGCTTGCACCCAGCGCAATGGGCAAACGTCAATGACGTTTGCTATATTGTAGTATTATCTGCGCATTTTGCAGACATCGTCCCAGCTGACCTCTTTATAGCTGAGATCATATCGTCCTGCCTGATAGATAGCCTCGTCTCTGTCTTTGCATCGTTTTACCACATCGCCGTTAGAATCAATAACTTCCCAATGCCTGTCCCTATCTGCACCGGATATATCTTTTGCATTAAAAATGCCGCCGCCCTTACCTCCGGTTGCTTTTTCAAGTTCCTGATCATCAAGTTCATACATATCTTTCATAACGATTACCTCCATAGTGAAAATCTTAAAAACGTAGAAGAAATATATGACTATAGTGCAAAATGATTCCTACGGATTGTTTCGTGCTTCGCACTCCCACAATCCTCCCCCATATTCGCATTCTCGTGC
>CAJOPI010000274.1 GCA_905236275.1 uncultured Lachnospiraceae bacterium
ATACTATGGAACGTAATAAAGTTGCTTATAATTTTGCTTTAGATGGTCATATTGAATGCTATAACGGAGTAGGTGATGCTCTTATTTCAGAGATAAAATATAATTCTCTTTACTGATTTTGATAAATTAAGGAAGTACGCAATTATTTTTCTGAATTCTAAGTGGATAGTCAAAATTTGCGGGGGTTTGACATTTGTTTGATTTTTGCTATAATGGAAACAGGCAAGGAGCTTGCGAGTTTAAACATGGCAAACCCCCGGAAAGGTGCATCTTTCCGGGGGTTCTTTTTTTGGCTCTATTCTGAATCGTTGCCGCGTTTATCTCCGCGGAGCCATTCGTAAATGTAGCTGGCGACTACACCCGCGAACACGGAGATTAAGAAGCTTGCAAGTAAATCCATGGCATTCACCTCCCTTCCGTTGCCAGAATGAGGTGCGACAACTTCTGTATTATATCCCATACGATATTTTTTAACAAGTCCATCATTAAGGAGCTGCTTATGTCTGAAAAGAACCGTGTTGCAATCTATATACGCGTTTCTACCCTTCATCAGGTTGACAGGGACTCACTTCCGATGCAGAGGGCTGACCTTGCTGCATATTCCAGGCTCATACTCAATACCGACGATTATACCATATTCGAGGATGCGGGCTATTCCGGAAAGGATACAGACCGACCGAAATATCAGGAAATGATGGGGCAGATACGTTCAGGACTCTTCACTCACCTTCTGGTATGGAAGATTGACCGGATTAGCAGGAACCTTATCGATTTTTCCACCATGTATGCAGAGCTTAAAGAGCTCGGCGTTACCTTCGTGAGTAAAAGCGAACAGTTCGATACCTCTACGGCCGTAGGTGAAGCCATGCTGAAAATTATCCTGGTATTTGCCGAGCTCGAACGCAAAATGACTGCAGAACGTGTGACTGCTACCATGATATCGAGAGCTGGCAAGGGTTTGTGGAATGGCGGAAGGATCCCCTTTGGTTATGAATATGATAAAGATAACCGGACGTTCAGCATTAACGAGGAAGAATCTGCCATAGTCAGACGTATTTTTGATGATTACGAGGCTTCGCATTCCATTCATTCCATAGTATGCAGCCTTAATTCAGAAAATATTCTTACGCGTTCAGGTCGTAAATGGTCCCCGACTACAGTCGATCTGATACTAAGAAATGTCTTTTATGCCGGTGACTACCGCTATAATGCATTCAAAGGCGGCGACAGGTCAAAATCGAAAAATGAAAATGAATGGATAATCAGTAAGG
Source organism: uncultured Lachnospiraceae bacterium (assembly GCA_905236275.1). Lineage (GTDB taxonomy): Bacteria > Bacillota > Clostridia > Lachnospirales > Lachnospiraceae > NK4A144. Next base: position 1,272 of record CAJOPI010000274.1, read on the forward strand.
ATCACCACCCGGCAGTTATTAAGCGCAGACAGTTTGACAGTGTACAGAGCACTCTCACTCTCAACAGGCGGCATGACGGAACCCGTACGAAGAAAAAAGTCCACGTATTTGCAGATCATGTGAAGTGTGCATATTGTGGAAGAATTATGATGCCATATCTGATCAGAAATAAAGGTGACTGGATACATTCCGGGTATAAATGTCCTGACCGCGATAAGGGACTCTGTGATAACAGTGCCGTTGTCGATACTGTAATAGGTGAATATGCTTCTAATTTTATCCTGAATATCCTTAATGCACGACGTGACAGGCTTAAGATCACTACCGTTTCCAGGCTTGAAGATTATCTGATATCCGGAAGCTGTTTTTCACATGTATCCGGTATTAAAAAAGAGTCGCTGGAAGAGCTTTTCACGGCGATAAAATCATATTCGCATACCGACTATATCTTTGACGAGGATTACAGGACTATAAGAAATGCAAAACATTCCGGAAGCAGTATCGCTAACCTAAAAGCACAACGTACTAAGCACAAGCAGGCTCTTGACCGTCTTACAAGCCTTTTTCTTTATTCTTCCGCTGCCATGCCGGAACAGGAATATATTAGCAGACGTGAAGAGCTCGAATTGAAAATATCCAAAATTAACGAAAAGATAGTTTCTCTCTCCTCTTCCGATCTGATAACCGAAATGCCCCGGATTGATTATGACAGTATGGCAGGAAGGTTTATTATCACCGAAAAGTTTAGTGGGAAAAATCATGTGAACTACAAGCGGATCGCTATGGACGTTGATGCGGAAATCCTGAAAGATTTTTTCGCATCCGTTCTCAGTTATTTGGAAGTGAAAGACGGTATGGTGACGAAAATAGTATTTAATAACGGACTATATGTTGATTTCAAGCTAAAAGGCGATGCAAAGCGTTTCTCGGTCGTGCGAAAAGTTTGAAAATATAGAAAGAAGGGCTGATTTTTTCACAGCCCTTCTTTTATGCTAACATTTGTTGTTTTTTATCGCATTAGTATAAACATCGCATCTGCGAAAAGTCTTAAAGTATGTAAATCTAACATTCGTTTTTATTCTAACCATTATAGGTTAAAACACATTTA
>CAJOPI010000275.1 GCA_905236275.1 uncultured Lachnospiraceae bacterium
GTCTAAGCATCACGTCATAACGGCCAAGCCCACTTTCACGATTTGACTTTACCTCGTAACGCCCCCTGAGTTCAACCAGCAGTCCGATTACAAGTCCATGATAAAAATTCTCCGGTGCCGACTTTCCGCTTCCGTCAAATGTACTGATCATACTCTCACAAATTTCCGAAAGAGTATCTGTCATATCATCTATATTTCCTTCCAGGAGTGCCTTTACAAAATAACTGTAGTTTTCCCCTGCGTTTTCAAACCATCTGTTGACCATAAGGTTAAAACAGTCCCTTACCTCATAATTAGTAAGACATACGCTGTACTCAGCAAGGCTTCCCGTCCCATCTATCTGCAGAACCTTCAAATAGCCGCTTGCGAGAAGCAGACTCCACACAGACTTTTCATTCGCAGACATTTCCCCGTAAACAAGCTGTTCATCTATTTGTGTTTTAATAATTTCACCATTCAGAAGCTTTTCGAATGACTTCTTTATTTCACCGTCACCCTCCCTGACGAGCTTTGAAATAAGTGAATTCGAGCTTGTATTCGCCCAATAGGGTTCATATTTACCAGACTGTAGAAATGATATTATCGACCATGGATTATAAATATCATCATGCTTTCCAAACTTAAAGCCGTCATACCATTGCCTGACCTTTTCCTTCTCTTCGCCGTAGCCGTATTCATCAAGTGAAGAAAAAACCTCCTCTTCCGTAAAACCAAAACAATCTGAATATTCTTCAGAAAAACCCGTCACGATTTTTATGTTGTTTAAATCCGAAAAAAGCGATTCCCGGCTCACCCTTGTTATTCCGGTCATCAATGCTTTATGCAGATACGGGTTTGTTTTCAGGGTTAAGTTAAAGAGATTTCTCATGAATTCCGTTATCTCCCCCCAATATCCGCTGACATAGGCTTCCTGCATCGGCGTATCGTATTCATCGATTAATATTATGGCTTTTTTCCCATAATACTTATTAAGCCATAATGAGTATCTTTGAAGGCATTTGATCGCCATCTTTGCGTCCATGTTATCAGAGATGGCATCATAAAATTTCCTTTCTTTTTCATCAAGTCTATCTTTTAGAAATCCGAGTTCTGATGCCATATCTGTAAAAATCTGATTAAACTGTACAAGTGCTGCCTCATATTTGCTGCTTTTTACACTCGCAAAGGACACAAAAAGAACCGGCCAGCTTCCGCATTCCTTCATCAGCCCGGCATCTTTCGTTATCTCAAGCCCCTCGAACAATTTCCTCGCCTTTTCCTGCCTGACCGAAAAGAATTCCTTCACCGTACTGAGCATGAGAGTTTTTCCAAACCTTCTCGGACGGGTTATAAGCGTCACCTTATCCCCACATTTCCACCAATCCGATATAAATTTCGTCTTATCTATATATAATATTTTTTCGTTGATGATATCCTCGAAATCCTGATGTCCGAGTCCAACTGCCTTTCTCATATACGGTAATCCTCCAAAATCATCTCTTCTCAAATTTTATCACAATTCACGGTCAAGTGGTACATATGGTGTTTCTGTTCACACTACATGTTACAATTCAGGACACCATTTTGGGTACAAATAGCAAAAAATCGGGTTGAAGATCAAATTCTTCTACCCGATTTTCCAGTAATTTCAAATGTTTAAATACAGTTCCCTGCCTTGATTCAGTTGGTATAATTATTAATTATCGACAGTAGCTCCGTCACATCAAAGGGCTTGGAAATGTGGCTGTTCATCCCGCTTTTCAGGCTTCTCTTGCGATCCTCGTCCCTTGAGTTCGCGCTTAAGGCGATTATGGGAAGACATGGGATATCTTCTCTTTTTATCGCCCTGATAGCCTTTGTTGCCTCATAGCCATTCATTACGGGCATCTGGATATCCATAAGCACAAGGTCATAATAATAAGCAGGATGATCTTTTATTGATTCCACCGCATCTGAACCGTCAGCCACGGACTCGACCAGAAAGTCCGCATCTTCAAGAACCGTTTCCGCAAGCATACGGTTGAATTCTATGTCTTCAACCAGAAGAACCCTGAGCTTTTTTTTGCGTCCCGATACAAGGTCAGACATATTCTCGTTCTTCCCGGTGCATGACTTGTCCGGAACCTGCATGGGCAGTTCTATGCAGAACTCAGTTCCCTTGTTTTTCCGGCTCTTTACCTCAATCCTTCCTCCCATGATATCGACCAGCTTTTTTACTATCGAAAGACCAAGCCCCGTCCCGAAGTTTCCCGTCTTTGTGGAGCTGTTTTCCCTTTCAAAGCTGTTATAAATCTTGTCGATAAACTCTTCTGAGATTCCAACTCCCGTATCAATTATCCTGAACCTGTACAGGGCAATCCCCTGCGTGGATCTTTCTCCCTCTTCAGCCGTCAGGGTGACCGTTCCTCCCTCCGGAGTGAACTTAAAGGCATTATTCAGCAGATTTCTGATTATCTGGCGAAAACGCTTGGGGTCTGTCATTGCCTTTTCATCTGTCAGGCTGATGCTGCTCTCAAATCTGATCTTCTTGTTTTCCGCCTCAGCAGCAAAACCTTCAATTACAAGTTTTAGCTCATCCTCTATCCTACATGTTTCATTTACGATCTCAACCTCATCATTTTCCAGACTGCTCATTTCAAGCAGGCTGTCTATCAGCTCCTGAAGCTGTTTTGATGAAATATCTATTTTGGACAGGTACTCATTTAATTTTTCAGGATCATCCTTATGCTTTATCGCAAGGGATGTAAATCCCATGACGGAATTCATCGGGGTGCGTATATCATGCGATATTCCAAAAAGAAAGCGGTTTTTTATTTCCAATTCGTGTCTCTGGCGTTCAAGCTCCATATCAGTCATCAGCTTTTTGGAAAGCTCATTCTGGGCCCTGATGGTCTCCTCCGTAACATCCCTGAATGAAAGAAC
>CAJOPI010000276.1 GCA_905236275.1 uncultured Lachnospiraceae bacterium
GAGCCACCACAGCCGCGGATGAACAAGCGAAACAGGCCAGGGAGCAAAACGCCAAATACCGCCTGGTCTGCGAGGGCTGCGGCCAGGAGACGCTGTACCTCCGGGAGGGAAAGATCATCCGCATGATCCGCTTCGGGAAAGGGAAAAATGTCCGCTGCACCCGCTGCGGAGGACACGAATTCTCTTTGTTTGTCCGGCGTCCTTCGCCGTAATCCGCCGCAGCCGGCGCAGCCCATAACTCTTGATTTGTGTTGAGTGGGAATTATTCAACAATAATACGTTAAAAGCATCGTTTTTGACTTTGGCTACGTCAAAAAATGATGCTTTTATTTTCGCATTTTGAAATGAGGCAAAAAAAGCCGCCGCCGGATTCGCATCCAGCAGCGGCAAACACATTTCCTTCTATCTATAATTGCAAAGGTTACCACCTTCCAAGACCTCTTGAAGGATAATTGCTGTTTCTAAATGAGCATTTAACTCTGCATAGGTACACCCTCTTTCAAGGTGAGACCGCAGGGTGATACCTGCACTTTCTAATCTATATAGAACAGCATAGATCGAAATCAATGTATCATTGTATATAAAATCAGCTATTGTACCAACAAAAACTACGTCGCCTTCTTTTATGCAATTATATAATTTTTGTAATCCCTCATAAGCGTCACCGTGTACGGTTATCTTAATCACATCTGCTGTCGAAATGTCGCAACGGTCAAGCTCGTTATATACCAACTCCGGGTTATGTGCTGTATTTTCAAAGGCAAAGATGGTTGTTTCTGGCATGATTACACCCCCTCTCATTAGGATAAAACATACGGCGGCGTGTTCTCGCCGCCGTATGACTCCAGCCATGAACATCTGTTAAGCCTTTATATTAGGATCATAATCCCAATTCCCAACTTCCACATCTGTTCTATTCCTTGCTCTACCCTTAATAATGACCTTCCCTTCCTCTTTTGCCTCATAATCCATTACTATATCCATATTTAAAGCTTTAAGATTATTCAAATATGTATAAGTACCATTATCAACTATAACTTCAAACGTGAAATTGGTTTCCAGCATATTCGTTGCAAAAATTGGATAAGGAGGCTTGGTAGTCTTCTTAGTCATAATGGAATCCTCCTTTCTATAAGACCGGCAACGCCGGGATGCATTCACACATCTGTAAAAATGTAAATTAAAGTCTTCATTTTTTCTCTTATATGTCTCTTTTTTAGATTTTTATGCATCACAGTTTTTGCTTCTGTCCAGATTGCAGTAAAAAGCTGAACGCTCATCGGGAAGAGCGTTCAGCTTATTGTATTTATTTAATTGCTTCCTTGATTGCAAGTGCGAGCTTGTAAGCAAGTAAAGGAGGAACCGCATTTCCGACTTGTGTAAATTGGCGTGCATTTGCCCCCGTAAATACATAAGAGTCAGGAAAAGTTTGTAAGCGTGCACATTCTCTAACTGATAGTGTACGCGGGGAGAATGGATGCAAATGTGAACGCCCCCCGCCTTTTGTTCCGCCTGCAATTACAGTCTTTGACGGAAAGCGCGGATCCAGACGGTCTACTCGCCCTAATTTATCTCTTCCTCCGTATTCCAACTGCATATAACGACGTATTGATTCTGCGGTGTGTTCCCTAGTAATATGGTTTGATACGCCCTCGGTCTGTCTGGTGAATACTGAACCGCACGGTGTCGCTTTATCACTTGGTTTTGGTAGCAAAATTGGCTTTTCTCCTCGTGTTCCAACGACAATCCATCTCATCCGCTTTTGTGGAACACCATAATAAGCTGCATTAATGATTTGAGGTTTTGTTATCTTATAACCTAACGATTGTAGATCATCAAGTGAAGACTGTATTCTTCCACTCTTATCGAAATCAGCAATACCTTCTACATTCTCAATCAAAAAAGCAAGAGGTTTAAATTCTTTGATAAACCATATGTAATCAAAAATAAGCGTACCTTTTTCTTCGTCATCAAAGCCTGTCCGCTTGAAATTATCTCCGCCTTTATTAAAACGTTGATTTGCAGCGACACTAAATGACTGACATGGCGGACCTCCGTGAAAGACACCATCGAATGGAATGGTGATTCCCTCTTTGAGTAGTATATCAGCAATTTCGCGCCGCTTGCTAATGTCACCGGAGTATTGCGGAGGACCAATTACAAGTTTGCCAGGATCATTCTTTCTAAGAGTATTACAAAAAACCTCGTTAAACTCAATAGATACTATGTTATTAAAACCGGCATAACTAAAGCCAACATCAAGTCCGCCGGCACCAGAGAAGAAACTTACTGCTGGAATACCATCGTTGTTTTTTTGAATAGCGTCGAGTGTTTCTATAGGACGCATATACTCATCATCAATTTCTGGCTCATCAATATATCTTAATGAGTCATATGTATATCCGCTTTGAAATAGGAGCTTAGACAAAGCGACGTTTTCGCTGTCTGCCCGATCCATCAATTCTATTTGCGTATTGATAGGCATTTTGTTTTCAATTTTCATTATGCTATCTCCATTGTGGCTTGAACGAAAACATCATGAGCTTCCTGCCTTGACTTAAAATCGCTCTGATTGTTTTCTCGAAGCCACTTCCTATAATACATATGTACTGCTCTATGACAAGAAGGACAAAGACCGACAATGTCGGCCAATGACGTACCGCGTGCTGAAATTGCTACTGTGGAAGATAGGGGGAGGAGATGGTGGATTTCAAGTA
>CAJOPI010000277.1 GCA_905236275.1 uncultured Lachnospiraceae bacterium
ACCTGCCTCATGGCTTCGGACTGAACTATCACTTTATGCGAATGGATCACTCCGGGAACCGTCACAAAATGTTTAATCCCCTCACAGGCTGACTTGTTGTCAGGCGAAACCTCATCAAGAACAAAATAGGGTATGTAAACAAGCTCATCAGTAAAATTTTTTATTCTTGATGAATAGAAATCAGGATGAATACCTGTAACGTAATTCATCCCGTCATAAGGGTTGTGGATATAAATTGCTTCGGGATGTTTTTCTTCAAGGCTATAGCTTTTATAATCAGTTACAGGCACCTCCGCCGGAAACATATCCCCTTCATAATGCATTTCCCGCAAGCTACCGTCTGAATTTTTATCGAAATACGGAACAGGCATGACAATTGTTGTAACATCTGCTTCTCTGTCAACTTTTCTCCATACTGTTTCCAGGGAATCCCACATTGCTGCCTTGTAAGGGAGAAATACTATCTCACGCCCGGTTGGAATATGATTTATTATCTGCTCTCTGACCCTTTCAAGAATAGAGTGAAGGTCATTTTCATATCTGCTTATATCAGCTAAATTATTTATATCCTGTGAAAAGCTCCAGAGCTGCTCACAATATTCCTCCAGCAGCGAAACCACCTTCGTTCCTTCCCCTTCGGCTTCCTCTATCATATTTCCGACAGTTACCGCCGACTCCTGGCAGTCCCCAAGAAGCTGCAGGGCTGCTGTCTGATCAGCGGAGTCTAAATTCCTTTTGATTTCCCAAAAAGCTTCATCAAGAATCTTAAGTGCTTCTATACACTGTTCTTTAATATATTTTCTCAACTCCGGATTCCCTCATCCTTCAAAAGCTTTAATTATCATCTGCGGTATCCTTATCTGATAGCTGAACCGTTCCCTCAGAGCCCTGTAGCCCGTTTCAGCAATATCTCTTCTTTCATTTTCATGTGAAAGATAATAATCACATTTTCCCATCAGGTCTTCAATACTCTCGTAAATCGCAATTTCAGTTCCAATATCAAAAAGCTCGCCTATCTCAGGCTGATAATTCGACAATACGAAGCCTCCCGAACTCATTATGTCAAAAATTCTCTGGGGAAGCCCACTCCTTATGGCTTTGGAGGATATATTCAGATTAATCTTTGAATTTTTAAAAATCAGCGGCATTTCCGTTATCGAATCTGCTGCCCCCATATTTCTGATTTTAGGAAGCTCTTTCGTATCGCTCTGCGTGTAAAGATTGACAGTGAAGCGCTCAGAAAGTGCCTTGAAGCTGTCTATCCTCTCCATGGCAGAAATCCTGTTTCCTATATAGAGTTCAGCCATCGTTATTTTATCCGTAAGATAGGATTCATTCACAGGCTCGTAAAAGCTTGGCAGGCATTTCTTAAACTCAGCGATGATCCTCTCGTCCAGAAGTTCTTCTATTATCCACGCCCCGTAAAGCTTCTCCTGAACCTTCATAATTCCATCCAGATAACCCTCATCATAAGCATTTAAGCCTTTTACGGAATCATAGGGTGATTTTTCCGTATACAGGGAACCGACAAAAGCTATTTCATGACTGAATTTATGATGCAGCGCCGGATCGGTTTTTTCAAAGAGTCTTCTCTTTTTTTCCGTTCCTGCTGCCAGAGGAAAATGAAAGATTCTGTCAGGATTGAATGCCCTGACCTCATCATACTGTACCCTGTCAAAAATGAAAACCCTGTTCCACTCATTCGAAATCTGCTTATAAAAAAGCTCCATGACCGGACAGTCCACAATCCATGAGATATAGCGTATATGATAAATATTACAGACATCCGAGAGGATGGGAAAGAAATTAATCGAAAATATAAAATCCGGTGAAATCCTTTCTATCTTCTCCTTCAGTCTCGAAAGCTCGCTCAAAGAGTCCTCACCCATCATCATTTCTGCGCATTCTATACCCAGCTCTGAAAACGCCTCGATGATTTCGCTCTCACAAATACTTTTATACCTGTAAAACAAAGTCTTCATCTGATTTATTCCCTCCACTATCGGCAGCTTTCGCAAGCTGTGATGATTTCAGACTTCTATATCCCAAAGCATAACAGGAATATTCTTACGGTTACAGATATTCATGAAATATCCTCCCGAACCGTAATAGGCATCACAATCCTCGCAGACCTCCGCATTCTCAGATGTAATTCTTTCACCAAGCTTTTCTTCATCAAAATAGTCTTTGATCTCAGAATATTTTCCAACAGAATCAGGGCATATCCTCTCCATGTCATTTTCAAAATTTCTGTCGCTAACCCATCTGATATATAAATGCTCTTTGTTTTCCGCAAAAATTTTTACAACTTTTTTCAATTTCAAAAAAGCTTTCTCTGTATTGCCATAAAAAACCGATAAGGATGTATAAAAAAGCATAAGTTTTTTTCCGTTCCTTTTTTGCTGTCCTTTTCCGGCTTCGCTTTCAAATACTCTTATCTTTTCTTCCCAATAGCTTTTTTCTGCTCCGCAATCTATACCACTGAGTATCTCAAGGTAAAGGCTTCGCATCTCAGCTTTTTCGGTATACACCTTGTCCGCCCTGAATACGGCGGGACTCAGAATATATTTCTTAAGGTTTTCTCTTCCCTTTTCGTCACCCGGGGATGGAATATCAGCCCTGCTGATATCAATAAAATTAAGACAAAATGTATATTTTTTTAACTCTGAAGAGTAAAAAAACGGATGAAACGTAACCGCCTCACGATATTCATCATAGGGATTGAAAATACATATTTCAGGCTGTTTCCCTGCAAAGTCATACTGCCTGTAGTCAGTCAGGCTTCCTCTTTCATCCTCGTTAAGTTCATCCCGAAATTTATCAAAACAAAATTCCGGTTCAGACAGCTCAGCAAACCAGTTTTTAATGTAAACCGGCACCGGCATAAGCCTCACTTTTTTCCCTTTGTCTCTAAACCTATAATAATATTTCTTTATATATTTCCACTCGTCTGTATTTGATATGATAAATACCGTTTCTCTGCTTTTGAGACTTTTATATTCATTTTTTATCTCTCCGAGTACCGTATTTAATCCGCCAATTCTTCTTTGACAATCGATTTCTCCATTGCCGGAAAGCTTATCACAAAATTCATATAAAAGCTCACAATATTTTTCCAAAAGGCTTACAGGTCTGTCCCCTTCAGTTCCAAAAGTCTTTTCTATAGCTTCTCCAACAGCCATGGCAAGCTTCTGCGCTTCAGCTAAAAGCTGTACAGATTGATGCAGGTCAGTCTCGGAAATTTTAATTATAA
>CAJOPI010000278.1 GCA_905236275.1 uncultured Lachnospiraceae bacterium
TATGTTGACATATAGTCACGGATGTCCGTTTTTGCATCGCCGTTGCTCAAATCTTGTGATTTGGCATCCGGCGGCAAAAAAGGCTCCAAATATATCTGAAGGTAGATATGACAGATATGGAAGATAAGAGATATATATCAATAGATTTAAAATCATATTATGCAAGCGTGGAATGTGTGTTAAAGGGCTTAAATCCGCTGACGACTAACCTTGTGGTGGCGGACAGGAGCAGGACTGAGAAGACCATATGCCTCGCGGTTTCGCCGTCACTTAAAGCGTTCGGGATACCGGGGCGTGCAAGGCTTTTTGAAGTGGTGAGCCGCGTTAAGGAGATAAATGCCGAGAGGAAAAGGGCAAATCATGGGCGCGATTTCAAAGGCAGTTCCGTTGATGCTGATGAGCTTAAGGCAAATCCCGAACTGGAGCTTGAATTTATAGCGGCAGCACCGCAAATGGCTCTCTATGAGAAAATCAGCACTGAGATTTACGAGCTGTATCTTAAATATATCGCACCGGAGGATATACATGTTTATTCGATAGATGAGGTGTTCATAGATGCGACTGAATACTTAAGACTCTATAAACTTACTGCGAGGGAATTTGCCGAAAAGCTCATTTCCGAAGTTTATGAAAAGACACATATAACAGCGACTGCAGGCATAGGGACAAACCTTTATCTTGCCAAGATTGCAATGGATATTATTGCAAAACACGCCGAAGCCGATGAGAAAGGAGCTCGGATAGCGGAGGTTGACGAAATAAGCTACAGGCGTCTGCTATGGAAGCATAAGCCGCTTACTGATTTCTGGCGTGTTGGCAGGGGGTACGTGAAGAGACTTGAAAAGGTCGGGATTTTTACGATGGGAGACATCGCCAGATGCTCGCTGGGCAGGGATGATGACTATTATAATGAAGACCTGCTCTATAAGCTTTTCGGGAAAAATGCGGAACTGCTGATAGACCATGCATGGGGCTATGAGCCCTGTACCATAGCTGACATCAAGGCATACAGACCTGCGAATAATTCACTTGGAAACGGTCAGGTACTACAGTCTCCTTACAGCTTTGAAAAAGCTAAAATAATTGTTCGTGAAATGACGGACACGCTGGTACTGAACCTTGTGGATAAGGGACTCGTCACAGACCAGATGGTTTTAGATGTAGGTTACGATATCGAAAGCCTGAAGGACGAAAGTATTGCGTATAGGGGTGAGATTACAATTGACCGATATGGCAGGCGTGTTCCGAAGCCGGTTCATGGTTCGGTAAACTTAGGTAAATTCAATTCATCATCAAGGCTTATAATAGATGCTGTAGTTCGCCTGTATGAAGAAATTACGGACTCGCGGCTTTTGATACGAAGGATTACGGTTACTGCAAATCATGTTATAAGGGAGACTGATATACCGGAAGAGAATTACGAGCAGCTTGATATTTTTACCTGCTTTGGAAATATGGAAAATGAGAAAAAATCCGAAGACAAGGAACTTGAACGGGAAAAGAAAATGCAGAAGGCCTTGCTTGATATAAAAAAGAAATATGGGAAAAATGCGGTTCTCAGGGGAACTGATTTACAGGAAGGGGCTACGGCAAGAGAGCGTAACGCCCAGATAGGAGGGCATAAAGCATGAATGATTATGAGGATATTATAGAGCTTGAGCGCCCGAAATCGAGAAAGCATCTGCCTATGCCTATTGCCGACAGAGCTGCACAGTTTTCACCTTTTGCAGCCCTGACCGGCTTTGACGATTGTATAGCAGAAGCGACTGAAAAAAACAGAACTACTGAAGATGCTTCTCGACATCCCTGAAAACGTGCCGCCATGCGAGGTAGACGTAGGCTCCTGTAAAGAGCCATGCGGCGGGGTCGCAGAGGCAGGCAAGGAGAAAATTATGGAAATATATCGCAGCGGCAGCGGCAAGTGCCCTTGAAATCAGTTCCACAACTCCGCCTATCATGGGAAGAAAACCGTAGCCACAGCCTTCCATTGCGTTCCGGTAAATAAAAATCATTGAGAGCGGAATATAAAAAATGACGCAGGCTCTCATATAGGTTTCAGCAAGGGGCAAAAGTGTGGTAAATTCCGTACCGTCGTCAGAGAAGAACAGACGCAGGGCAGGCTCTAAAAACAAAAGTCCGACTACGGCAACTACTATGGAATAAACAAAAAGTGCGCGGAAAGCCGAACTGATACCGGATTTAATACGGGAGGAGTCTCCGACACCGTAATTCTGTGCGCAGTAGGTCGCTATAGTCTGTCCTGTTGATATCATTCCCTGTGTAATGATGTTGTGAACCTTGCTCGCGGCGGTTATGGCTGCTACA
>CAJOPI010000279.1 GCA_905236275.1 uncultured Lachnospiraceae bacterium
ACCTCCTTATGAAATTTTCATGTATGGCAAAAACCTCACACAATAGATAAATTTTATCCTATTTGAAAATTTATGTCAAGCGTTCCAGGACAGTGCGGATGTCGTAAATATCAAAGCCTTTGCCCGTAAGATAGCGCATTAGCTTCTGTGTCATACTGAAATCCATTTTCTCAGGCTCGGGACATTTTTTGAAAATTATTTTTTCTATCAGGTCATGGTCAGAACTAATGCTGTCCCCAACCTCTTCCATTGCTTCCGCAATCGTCTCTTTATGTATTCCCTTTCCTAATAATTCCGCCTCTATCATGCGTCTTGACTTCGATCTCGATTTATCGCTGATATACTGCCTTGCATATCGTCCGTCGTCTAAGTAGTTTCCCTTCTTTGCCGCTTCGACAGCTGCATCTATCGCCTCCTCCGGGTAGAGATTTTCCCGAAGCTTCATTCTCAGCTGCTTTTCCGTCTTGTCCTGCCTGTCCAATATATGCAGGGTACGGCTCTTAGCTCTTTTAATGACCGTTTCCTCCAGAATCAGCCTGTACAGTTCATCTGTCAGTTCATTATTTACTTTCAGCCCGTATTTCTTCAATTCTGACGAATACAAGACAAAAGAAGCCTCATCATTCAGATATATAAGGTATTTTCCCTTCCTGTAGGGTTCGATTCCGGTTATAGTCATCTTCTATCACTTTTCTTCCGTAGTTTTTGCACTCTTTGCAGCTGCTTTGCTCTCTTTTGCAGGTTCAGCGGCTTTCTTTTCAGCCTCTTCGTCCTCTATCAGACCGTAATGCACTCTTACCTTCCTGTCGATCTCAGCAAGCATTTCAGGATGTTCTGAAAGGTACTGCTTGGTATTTTCCCTTCCCTGACCTATCTTCTCACCATTGTAGGAATACCATGCACCTGCCTTGTTTACCACGTTGATATTCGCTGCAAGGTCAAGGGTATCACCGACTGCGGATATTCCCTTACCGAACATGATATCAAACTCTGCCTCCTTGAAAGGCGGTGCTATCTTGTTCTTTACAACCTTTACCCTTGTCCTGTTACCGATTACCTCTCCGCCCTGTGTTATCTTCTCAATCTTTCTTACATCGAGTCTCACAGAAGAATAGAACTTAAGTGCACGTCCGCCGGTAGTTGTCTCGGGATTTCCAAACATGATACCAACTTTTTCACGAAGCTGGTTTATGAATATTACTATACAGTTCGACTTGCTGATAACCGCCGTAAGCTTACGAAGCGCCTGTGACATAAGCCTTGCCTGAAGTCCCACGTGGGAATCTCCCATCTCACCGTCAATCTCAGCCTTCGGAACAAGGGCTGCTACAGAGTCAACTACTACGATATCCACAGCTCCCGAACGAACCATGGTCTCTGTGATCTCAAGTGCCTGCTCACCGGAATCCGGCTGTGAAATATAAAGATTGTCTATATCAACACCGATATTTTTCGCATATACAGGGTCTAATGCATGCTCTGCATCAATGAATCCTGCCACTCCGCCTCTCTTCTGCACTTCCGCTATCATGTGAAGCGTAACCGTTGTCTTACCTGATGATTCGGGACCGTATATCTCCACGACCCTTCCTCTGGGAATACCGCCAAGCCCAAGTGCTATATCAAGGCTTAAAGATCCTGTAGGTATCGTCTCCACGTTCATATTCTGCTGGTTCTCACCGAGCTTCATAACGGCACCCTTGCCGAACTGCTTCTCTATCTGCGCTAGCGCCACGTCTAATGCTTTTTTCTTATCGTCATCCATAATTTAATCTATCCTTTCCATACCCTCTTTAAGTACAAATGTTCGTGAACAACTGTTCAAATTTTAACTCAAAACTAATCACTTGTCAACCTGATTTTGACAAAATCTTATAACTCGTTTAAGAAACATTTTATGATTTTGGGATTTATGCAATGAAAATCGCATAGAGAAAATGCCGCCGGTATGTATACAGTTAACAGACCGACAGCAAGAATTATAAACCTCTTATAATCAAAAATCAAGCTTTTTTTCGTGTACTACCTTTCCGATTGCCTTGAAATCAACATTTCCGCTCAAAATATCCCTGATGCCGCTCCTGTATATATCCTCTTCTTCCTCGGGAATATAAATATTAAAGTGCACTTTCTCACTGTATTCAGGATTTCCGACCTCACAGCCCTTGTCCTTCAGAAAGCGGCGTATTTTCGGCTCGGAAGCATAGTCAAAATCAAAACTGCATTGCAGAAGTTCATCCATGACCACTATAGCGGCATTGGCAAGAGCCTCCTTTGCCGCTGCCGAATAAGCCCTTACGAGACCTCCGGTCCCTAAGAGCGTCCCTCCGAAATACCTTGTCACAACAAGCACCACATTTTTAAGCCCTTCGCCGCTTATTATATCGAGCATGGGCTTTCCCGCCGTACCGGAAGGCTCTCCGTCATCAGAGGAATGCATCATATCCTGACCGCCGTTTTCCCCCGCGATTATATAGGCACTGCAATGATGCTTTGCGTCATAATACTTCTTTCTCTCCGACAAAAGAAAAGCGGAGGCCTCATCTACGGACTCCGCTTTTTTCAGAGCTGCTATAAACCTTGATTTCTTCTCCGTTATTTCACCCGAAAAGATTTTTCCTGTCTGCACAGTTCTGTATGAATTCATTCTTTTTCCCCGTCTGCTCTCTCTTTTTTCACTCTTGCCCAGTATTCCTCAATAAGCTTCGGCGGACCGTAGCTTATCGCATTTACCGGGCAGACATCACCGCATGCCGCACAGAGAAAACATGGTTTAGGCCAGACCGGGCGACCGTCAACTATTTTTATATGCCCCGTCGGACATCTCTGCTCGCACTCTCCGCAGCCGGCGCAGTCAGCGGTCGCAAAGAATACGGAATCCATGCCCGGCAGAGCCTTGTATTTCCTCTTGAAGATTTTTTCAAATAATGTTGTCATTACTGAATCTCGATATTGCTCCACTCGTCGGAAGGAATAAGCGCAACATAGGTCTTACCTACGTTGATCTTAATCTCTTCACCGTTCTCGTCATAATAACGTGTAGCTGTTATATCGCTGAGCTTGGACCATGTAATTTTGATAGCCTTACCGTCAGTGATGAAGTAACCCTCTCTGCCTGACTCTGTAGGATAATACATCATGTAGCCATGATCATCGAGCTGCTCAAGTCTTGCATTCTGAAGAAGAATGTTCTTGTAGGTCATCTGCTTGTTTCCGTTACCTGCGTCAACCTCAGCCTGGTTATACTGATAATACTTATAAACCTTCTCTGATGAGTCATACTCAAGATAAGGATTGTTGTGATGGAAAGGAAGAACGAGCTTGCTGCAGTCCTGAGCACTCGAATACTGTGTCAGGTCGTTATCCTTGGTATGTGAAGCAAACTGATAGTGAGGTGTTCCTTCCCAATATTCATTATAGGTCTTCGAATAACCTGTGTTCTTGAAGTTCTTTTCAAGGTCGCCTGTGCAGACATACTCTGTGAACTCTCTTGCCTTACCGTTGTTTACACGTGAGAAAGTGCCGCTGAAACGCTCTACGAATACGTTCTTGTAGAAATTGTCGTTCCAGAAGGGACCTCCATCGTGGCAGAGAACAGCATTCCACTCAGGGAAAATCTGCAGGTTGGTAGGTCTTGTACTTCTGATGGAGCCAAGCTGTGTGATGCTCTCCCAGTCCTTAACGAT
This sequence comes from uncultured Lachnospiraceae bacterium, assembly GCA_905236275.1. Classification (GTDB taxonomy): domain Bacteria; phylum Bacillota; class Clostridia; order Lachnospirales; family Lachnospiraceae; genus NK4A144. The sequence continues at coordinate 3,687 of CAJOPI010000279.1, forward strand.
ACCCATGAAACGTGTAACACCCTGATTTGCGGTACTGTTAACCATTTCATACATTACGTCAACACCGGTAATACCGAAATGAGGAAGTGCTGTCTTCTCATCATCGATCATTACCGCAACAGGTCTCTGATCCTTTAAGTCAAGGCTGATCCACTCACCTGTTGTCTCACTTGCATACATTCCTTCGGGAGCGGTTTCCGTCTCTTCCTCAACCTCAGCCTCTTCCGTAGGAGCTTCCTCTGTAACAACCTCATCACCGCCTATGACTATCTCAGACGTAGAAGACTCTTCCGTAGCCTTCTTTGATTCCTTTTTACCGCCGCAGGCTGTGAGCATAAAAGCTCCTGTCATTGCAAGCAGCATAATTACGCATAATTTTTTCATAATTACCCTTCTTAATATTCCTTTCCTAAAAGTTACAACTATAAAGAGTGATTATACTCTATTATCAAAATTTTTTCAAAAATATTTCAAATTTATTTTTTCAGAGGGCTTTCCCTGTAAATAATATCTTCTCTTGCAGGTCCGTTCGAAATCATTGTAATCGGATATCCGAGCTCCTTTTCGATAAACTCAATATAGTCCCTGCATTTCTGAGGAAGCTCCTCGTATTTCCTGATGCCTCTGATATCACACTTCCAGCCGGGCATATTTACATAGACCGGCTTGCAGTCTGCAAGCTCATGATAAACAGGGAAATCCTTCGTCTGCTCACCGTTCTTCTCGTAAGCCACACAAACAGGTATCTCATCGAGATAGCCGAGGTCATCCACAACCGTAAATGCAACATCTGTCGCACCCTGAAGACGAATACCGTATTTTGAAGCAACACAGTCATACCAGCCGACTCTTCTCGGTCTTCCGGTTGTTGCTCCGTACTCACCGCCGTCTCCGCCATGGTTTCTGAGAATTTCCGCAGTCTCTCCATGAACCTCCGAAACGAAGTCGCCTCCGCCAACAGCCGATGAATAAGCCTTGCTGACAGCGATAATCTGCTTTATCTCATAGGGCGCGATACCTGCACCTATAGCACCGTAAGCTGCAAGCGGTGAAGATGAGGTAACCATGGGATAAATACCGAAATCAGGGTCTTTCATGGTTCCGAGCTGGCCTTCAAGAAGTATTGTCTTGCCCTCTGCGATAGCCTCTTTAAGATAAAGCGCAACATTTCCGAGATAAGGCTTTATAGCCTCTCTCCATCTGACTATATCGTTGAAAAGTGCCTCTTCATCAAGCCTGTCTGTATGATAAAGATTTTCAAGCAGGCAGTTCTTGATTTCCGCAACCATTGCGATTTTCTCTCTGATAACCTCGTCGCTCTGGTAAAATTCATTTATCTGCCAGCCGATTTTTGCATATTTATCCGAATAAAACGGCGCAATACCTGACTTTGTCGAGCCAAACGCCTTTCCTGCAAGCCTTGCTTCTTCAAGTCCGTCAAAGAGCTTGTGATAAGGCATAAGAACCTGTACCCTGTCAGAGATCATTATCTGCGGTGCCGGAACTCCCTGATCCGTAACAGACTTTATCTCCGCAAGGAACTTATCAATATCAAATGCCATTCCGTTTCCGCAGATATTCATTATATTGCTGTGGAAAACACCCGACGGCAGTGTATGCAGTGCAAACTTTCCATAGCTGTTTACGATGGTATGTCCCGCATTAGATCCACCCTGATAACGGATTACGACATCTGCGCCCCCCGCCAAAGTGTCAACGATCTTGCCTTTCCCCTCATCGCCCCAGTTTGCTCCAACGACTGCTTTAACCATAGTTTACCTCCTCTGCACAGGTCTTATCTTTATACATTTATTTCGGCTTTAAGACCTAAAAGCCCTTTATTTTCTTCCAAAACAGGATTTATTACATTTTCAAGGAACGCTTTGACCTGAACCTCCGCACGTCCGGTATACTTGGACGGGTCAAGGTTTGCCTTAAGCTCGTCAAGGGTTACACCAAACATCGGGTCAGCCGCAATAAGTTCAAGAAGGTCATTGTCACGTCCCTCTTTCTTAACGTGCTCACCTGCCTGCATCGACAGCTTCCTTATCTCCTCATGAAGCTCCTGACGATTTCCACCCTTCTTTACGCAGTCCATCATGATATTCTCCGTAGCCATGAAAGGAAGCTCAGCCATAAGGTGCTTTTCGATAACCTTCGGATAAACAACCAGACCGTCAACAACATTTAAGTCAAGGTCTAATATACCATCGATTGCAAGGAAGCCTTCGGGAATCGAAAGCCTCTTGTTTGCCGAATCATCAAGTGTACGCTCAAACCACTGTGTAGCAGCAGTTATCGCAGGATTAAGCGCATCTGTCATAACATATCTCGAAAGGGAAGCAATTCTCTCCGAGCGCATGGGATTTCTCTTGTATGCCATCGCGGAAGAACCTATCTGAGACTTCTCGAAAGGCTCCTCGACTTCCTTTAAGTGCTGCAAAAGCCTGATGTCATTGGACATTTTATGCGAAGTCTGTGCAATACCTGCCAGAACATTCAGAACCCTCGAATCAACCTTTCTCGAATAGGTCTGTCCCGAAACCGCATAGCAGGACTTGAATCCCATTTTCTCAGCGATCATCGGGTCTATCCTATCTATTGTCTCATGGTCTCCGTTAAAGAGCTCCAAAAAGCTTGCCTGGGTTCCGGTTGTTCCCTTTGAGCCAAGCAGTTTAAGGCTCTTTTGTACATAGTCAAGGTCTTCAAGGTCCATCGAAAATTCCTGAAGCCAGAGTGTTGCCCTCTTACCTACTGTTGTAGGCTGTGCAGGCTGAAAATGCGTGAATGCAAGCGTAGGCTGCGCCTTGTATTTATCAGCAAATTCAGCAAGCTCTGCGATAACGTTGACAAGCTTTTTCTTAACGAGCGAAAGAGCCTCATTCATGACGATAATATCCGTATTGTCGCCAACATAGCAGCTTGTTGCGCCTAAGTGGATTATTCCCGCTGCCTTCGGGCACTGCTGTCCGTAAGCATAAACATGGCTCATAACGTCATGTCTTACGACCTTTTCCCTCTCTCTCGCAACCTCATAATTTATCTCGTCCTTATGTGCTTTGAGTTCTTCTATCTGCTCATCGCTTATATCAAGTCCAAGCTCCTTTTCCGTTTCCGCAAGGGCGATCCAGAGACGCCTCCAGGTCCTGAACTTCATATCTTCCGAGAAGATATACTGCATTTCCTTACTTGCATAACGCTCACTGAGCGGACTTATGTACCTGCTTGTATCCTGCATTCAAAAGCCTCCGTTTTCCTTTTTAAGCCTCAAAGTTTCCGCGAATATCCTCTGTCGGCGGGTTCACCGGATATTTTCCCGTAAAGCATCCGTCGCAGATATCAGCTCCTCCCGCAATTTCCTTAAGTCTTTCGACTCTCAGATAATTCAGGGAATCTGCCCCTATAATGTCACACACTTCCTTTACGCTTCTGTTGTGAGCGATAAGCTGGCTGCTTGCCGGCACATCGGTTCCGAAAAAGCATGGATAAAGGAACGGCGGTGAGCTTACCATCATGTGCACTTCCTTAGCCCCTGCCTCACGAAGCATGGTAACTATCTGGTCACTGGTGGTTCCGCGCACGATTGAGTCGTCAACCATTATCACCCTTTTGCCACGTATAACCTCACGAATGGGGTTCAGCTTGACTTCTACCGCGCTTTCCCTCGACTTCTGCTTTGGCTTTATGAATGTACGTCCCACATAGCCGTTTTTATAAAATCCTATTCCATAAGGTATTCCCGATTCAAGGGAATAACCCATTGCCGCGCAATTTCCCGATTCCGGAACACCGATGACGATATCTGCATCAACCGGTGAATCCTTTGCAAGAAATCTTCCTGCCTTTATTCTTGCATCATAAACGCTTATCCCGTCTATAACTGAATCAGGTCTTGCGAAATAAATATACTCGAAAACGCATCTTCCGCGTCTTTCTTTCTCTATCTGTAATGATTTATCAGAAATAATGCCTTCAGGCGAGATGGAAACTATCTCTCCCGGTTCAACATCACGAACGAATTCCGCCCCGATGGTATCAAGCGCACAGGACTCTGATG
>CAJOPI010000280.1 GCA_905236275.1 uncultured Lachnospiraceae bacterium
GCGAAGTAATAACATGATGTTGGGGGCAAAAGTGATGTCAGGGATTGTTCCGTGCTTCGCACAGCTGTGCATACACTCTCACTAAGTTCACTTGCGTTCGCTAAGTGTTCGTAGCATTCACACTCATATTGGGGCGGGTCATAAAGTCATTCACCCACCGGCAAGCAAGCTTGCCGTGGATGATGACTTTTGACCTTGACATCATAACATCGTTTCATGATTGTTTGTAATAAGGAACTGTTACAAAATAACTTGAGTATTTACTTGTGAAAAGTTTCCATATGCTTCATCAGAAAGCCTCAACGTAGCCCGCTACGCTTACGTTTTCTTCTTTGCATATGAAAATTTTCCCTGCGCAAATTGCTCAACTTATTTATGAACAGTTCCTAAGCAGGTCAAAATCGGGCGTGAAATCAGACGCGGGAAAATACGTTTGGTTTTGCGTCCGATTTAGCGTATGGACAGAACTTTATGAACTATCATAAAACTTTGAGTAAGCAGAATGAAAAAGGCGATAAAAATTAATGGAGGAAGTTATGAAAATAGTTGCAGCTGATATTGACAGTGTGGGTTCTGATCTTGATTTCAGAATTTATGATGATTTGGGAGAGGTTTCTTATTTTGATGATGCAATAAATGATGAAAATGCGGCTGAAAGACTGAAGGATGCGGAGGTTCTGCTTGTAAATAAGAGCAGGATTGGCGAGAGGGTGATAGAACAGGCTCCCCGACTTAAACTCGTATGTGTTTTTGCTACCGGTTACGATAATGTTGATCTGGAAGCCTGCAGGAGGCATGGGGTGAAGCTTGCGAATGTGGTTAATTATTCCACGTCTTCCGTAGCTCAGCATACCTTCGCTCTGCTTTTTTACCTTATGGAAAATCTGCGTCATTATGATGAGTTCGTAAAGGATGGAAGCTATGCGAACCAGCCGCATTTCTGCTGCCTTGATATTCCTTTTTCGGAACTCGACGGAATGACCTATGGAATCGTGGGGATGGGAAATATAGGCAGGAGGGTTGCAAGGATTGCAGCAGCCTTTGGAGCAAAGGTTATTTTTTACCCTTCGAGCGGTCGGAGTGACTGCTATGATTACCCGCAGGTTTCCTTTGATGAACTTTTGGAAAGGTCGGATATTATTTCACTGCACTGCCCTCTCAGTGACAGGACCAAAAATCTTTTTGACAGAAATGCATTCAGGAAAATGAAGAAATCAGCTTATCTTATAAATGTTGCGCGTGGTGCTGTAGTAGTTGAAGAGGATCTGGCAGAAGCACTGATTAACGGTGAGATTAAGGGTGCGGGGCTTGATGTATTGAGCCCTGAGCCTATGCGCAGAGATTCAAGGCTTCTTGAAATTCAGGACAGCGGACGATTGATAGTGACGCCGCACATGGCATGGGGAAGCAGCGAGGCAAGAGCGAGATGTCTCGAAGAAGTAAGACAGAATGTACTCGCATGGCAGCGCGGTGAGGAGAGGAATATCGTATCCTGAAAAAAATTTTGGAAATATATCAGATGCTTCTTCACGGTGAAAATTTGTGATAAGATTAAGTTGCAATTCAGTCAGCAGCAGGCACTTTGCGACTGCCTGCGTGAGAATAGGAAGTGTAACAGGAACTGTCATTGAGTATAGAAAAAGAGGAAAATTTTAAGATGGATAATTCCTATAGCATAGGCGCAAATGTAAATATGGAAGAATTTATGTCCATATTAAATACAGGTGATGGAAGCTATCAGAGTAACGAGCAGTATGATATAGTAACAAAAGTCTCGTATCTGATAGGCATTCGTAAGGATGTATTCGAAAAAAATAATGATCCGCAGAAAACGGAAATCTTCCGGAAGCTTGACGCTGATAAAAGAGCACGAATAATAAGAAATCTCTGCATAATAAGAACGCAGCTTGAGCATAATTTCCTTAAAGTCTGCAAGGGAATACAGCAGGACGGGCGCAGCATAATAGGTATGTCGGAGTATATTCCTTCTGCTGCCATGCAGGCGCTTTCGGATGATGGAATTAATATATATGTTCATCTTAAGGAACCGACACAATTTCTTATAAATCTCAATATGAACATAAAGAACAGAATAAACAACTGTCGTGATTTTTTCCCTGAATGGATAAACTGGGAATATTTGTCGGATATATTCATAATGCCGAACGGAACTACCGAAGAAGGTACTAAAAAAGCCGCGGCGTTTTACTACGAAAATATGAATTTCTATCCCTATAAGCAATATATGAACTGGCCGGCACAGGACGAGGGATATATACTTTTAAATGATAAAAAATTTGTGACGCTTCTTTACCGCTGGAATGGCGATGAATTTCAGAATTTAAGCCTTGTATCGGATGTCAGTGAACGAACCAAGGCGAATATCTACACCTTTATTGAGAACAGTGACAAATGCGTGTTCATAGTGGACTGTGAAAATTCAGACCCCTATCAGCTTTGCGCCGCTATCAGAAACCTTGAACCTGAAAGGCTCAGGAAAATCGACAAGGTAATACTTTTTGATGACGTGCATGCTGCGTCTGCGTGGGAAATGCTCGCTTCCTATATCGAGATACCGGTCGAGTATATAATGATAGAAAGACTGAAGGATAATAAATCATTGGCGGATGTGAAGGTGGCAGCAAGAACCTGCAAGGAGTTTTACACGAATAATGTCAATTCCTTTGTAATCGTGTCAAGTGACTCTGATTATTGGGGGCTTATGGAAGAATTGCCTGACGCAAACTTCCTCGTCATGCTCGAACACGAGAAAACCAGTTATGCACTAAAAGAAGCCCTTATGAAAAACAATATATTCTACTGCTATATTGACAGCTTCTATTCCGGTGGTGCAGATGACATAAAAAATGATGCAATTCAGAAACAACTTGGAAAGTACATAAAGGCGTCGCTCAATTTGAACTTAAACAGTCTTATGAAGGAAGTGCTATTAAAAACGCATATAAACATGAAGGAAGACGACATCAACCAATACATCAGGAAAAAGATAAAAAATCGGCTTTTTATAGATGTAAATGAGAATGGTGATGTTGAAATATCTTATAGAAGTAAGAAATGAAAACCGTTCGGCTATGTTTTTGATCTTATAGCAAACGCCATTGACGTTTGCCCATTGCGCTGGGTGCAAGCCGCTGAAAGCGGCTAATTTCCAGATGCACCCAGACGCATCATATGATGTTAAGGTCAAAAGTGATGTCAGGCAACCCTGTACTGATTGCAGGTGAAATAAATAATCTGGAAGTTTTCACCGATGCTGTTCAGGAATGCTTTTGCACCTTCGATTCTTGCGTCATCAAGATTCACAAAAGGATCGTCGAGAATAACGAAGGGCTTTTCGTCACCATACATGGCTTCGATCATGGCCATTCTCCGGCAGAGTCCTACCAGATCCTTGTATCCTTCACTTAAAAATCCGGTCTCGCGGTTCTTTCCGTATTCCCTGAAAGTAATATTCAGATTGGAATCAAGCTCATATTCCTTTTCATCATCGGAAAGAAGAGAATAATACTTGTCATAAGCGAGTCTTATGGGACTCATGTATTTCTCTGCAAAGCTGTCTCTTGCTTTCTTAAGATAAGCTTCGGTTTTAAGAAGGATATCATACTTGTGATTCAGCTCATCAAGCCTTGCCTTTGACGCAGAATAATCTTCCTCCGCAGCAGCGATATCTTTAAGCATATCTGAACATTCGCTGATTTCGGCTTCGGTAGAACGGATATCTTTTTCGAGCTTATCCTTCTTTTCTTCAAGCTCGTCAAACTGTCGGCTGAGCTTTTCCATTCCGCTTTCGTCAAAGCGTACATTATCAACCTCTTTCAAGGATTCAATATCATTTCCGGATTCGAAAATCTGTCTGTCGGTTCTTGCAGAATTGTAGTCCATGTTAGCCTTCTGGAGCTCCCGGAAGGAGTCGCGCATCTGGTTAATCTGCTGAGACAGGTCATCACCCTCCTCGACACCGACATCCTTAAGGAATTGGGCAAGCTTGTGCCATTCTTCCTTATAGAGTTCGGCATTGCTGACCCTCTGCTCTGAAATATCTTTAAGCTGTAAATACTCTTTTTTGTCAAAACGCAGCTGTTGGAGCATCGAGGAATAATCATTATCCTTAAGCTTCATATACTGGCGGAAGAAAGCAGCAATCTTTCTTTCGGAGTCGTCTTTCTCAACAAGCTCCCTTTCTGCATTGAAATTATCCTCACGATTCTTAAGCTTTTCGAAAAGCTCAAGGTCTGTCAGAAGGTTGTAAAGATCTTCGTTAACGGTATTTTTATCAAAATGACCGTTCAGTTCCGTAAGAAAATCCCCGACCGTTTTATCAATTTCCCTGATAGCATTTTCTTTATTGCAGAGCTCGGAGAGTGTTTCCTCCAGCTCCTGTCTGCGCTCATTTTCAGCAAGGCTTTTCCTGTTTGCTTCATACTTTTCGTCCTTGCGTCCGAGGGCAAATGAGAGAAGCACAAGACCTGCGCCAATGAGGGCGATACATATTCCGACTGCGACAGGCGCGTGCAGCAGGCTTGCGATAAATGCTATAAGCAGGAATATAATGCCTGTTACCAGCATTTTTCTTGGAAGCTTTGAAGCATTAGCCCTTGCATAATTTTCGGGAAGGGGTGAAGACTTCAGTACGGCTGCCCTGTCCTTTACCGTGGCAAGCTCGGTTTTCAGACTGAGTCGTTTCTTCCATTCCTCTATGAGCGAATTAATCTCATCAGCTGTTGGCAGACCTGCGGAAAATTTTTTCCTGTAACCTTCAAGCTCTGAAATTTCAGAGGAGGAGAGCCTTGCGGCATCAGCCTTTGATTTCTGCGCCTCGATATTTCTTATTAATGATGAAGCAATATCAAGATCCTCATCGTCGGGAACTCCGGCAGTAAATTCCTTTTTGAGTTTTTCAAAACGTTCAGCCTGCTCTTCGTTGAGTCCTGATGAGGAAATGTTGAGCTCAAGGGCGCGAAGCTTGTCAGCCCTGTTCATATTCTCGTCGATTTCCGACTGCGTAGGAGCCTTGCCCGGAAAATCAGACGCAATTTTATTCCATCTTTCTTTTGCTTTGTTTTCTGAATTGATGAGTGACTTATATTTCTCATTTACAACTCTTAAGTCATTTAATCGGCTGAGCTCTGCAAGTCTGTCCTGGATTTCTTTCTGCTTAAGCTTGCATTCGCCGCGGTCTTTTTCAAGATTTTTAAGGTTTTCGGAGAGCTTCTTTTCTTTTTTCAAAAGCCCGTCTTTTTTGCCAAGCTTTTCTTCAAGCCCGGAAAGAGTCTCTTCAAGTTTGGCGGTTTCGCTGTCCTTCTTCGAGGGATTCAGGAGGTCCTGAGCCTTTTTGATATTTTTCATGACCGCCTTGAAATTCCCGAGTCCGGCAGTCTGTCCTTCGACATCTCCGATTTTCGAATGTATGGAGTCAGTGATATCGGTTTCGCAGTCCTGCTGTGCAACAAAAATGGTTTTTTCAAAAGACTCGGCATCTATTCCGAAAATTTCCTCTCCGATATTTTCGCTGAAATCCGCTGAACTGTTTGACTCGATTTCGGAAACGGAAAAGGTGTCCTCTTCGGTTTTCTTTGTCGAAAAAACTCTTTTTATCTTATATTTTTTACCGCTCTGCTCAAAAACAATCTCTCCGCCATAGGTTCCTGACTGCCATGGAGTATAGCGTTTTCTTTCATTCTGCAGCTCGCCGCGCTTTCCTTCGCGGTCAAAGCCGAAAAACATTACCCTTATAAATGCCGCAAGCGTACTTTTTCCCCAACCGTTGTCGTGCATTATGTTATTGACGCCGGGAGCGAAGTTGTATGAGAAATCGCTTATTTTCCCGAAGTTCTCAACATGACATGAAACCAGTCTCATATCTCAATCTCCTCCCCTGTCAAAAATTTAAGACCACAATCTATAATTTCGGATTTTTCATCTTCCGATAATGAACTGTCCTTGTGTATAAGCCGGACGAATTCCCCCTTCAAAGATGCTTTCTTGGCATAATCGTCATAATTAATAACGTTGCTGCTTCCCATAAAAACTCCTCTCCTCAAACTGCACTTTTGACCTTAACATCATATACATTTGTACAGCCTCTAAAACAAAAACAACTAATGTATATTTTATAATACATCAGTTGTCTTTTCAACTTTTATATTTTTTGTTTTATGATAAAATGTTGTAAAATAGCATAAAACACCAATTGTATGATGCCAGGGTCAAAAGGTCATACAGCAGTCATGCTTGCATGATCTGCTGTATGACTTGTTGACCCGCCCAATCATGAGGAAGTA
>CAJOPI010000281.1 GCA_905236275.1 uncultured Lachnospiraceae bacterium
CAAGATGAAAAGAAATACCATGTCGTACAAAGTCAGCCAATTCCTGATGTTTGCCGGACCTGCAGCAGTTCTTTTCTGCGCGGTAGTTATCGTACCGTTTATATATGGTCTGTATCTGACATTTACGAGTTGGGACGGTATATCCATTGATAAACCGTTTGTTGGAACTGCAAATTACACAGCGGCTTTCCAGGATATTGCATACTGGCAGGCACTGGGAAGAACAATTATTTATTCGGCATTTTCAGTTTTACTGATCAATATTGTAGCATTTCTGCTGGCATACCTTGTTACCAGCGGAGTTAAAGGTCAGAATTTCTTCCGCGCAGGATTCTTCGTACCAAACCTTATCGGTGGTATCGTACTTGGATATGTCTGGAAATTCGTTTTCAACAGAGCTTTCGTTGCAATAGCGGACTCTATCACACATCAGACAGCACCGTCACTGCTTTCTACGACAAATGGAGCCATGTTCTGCCTGATACTTGTTTCGGTATGGCAGTATGCCGGTTACATGATGCTTATCTATGTTGCAGGTTTCATGAGCGTGTCTGACTCACTGAAGGAAGCCGCTTTAATAGACGGATGCCAGCCTATGCAGGCTATGCGTTATGTAACTATTCCTCTTATGAGGTCTTCGTTTGTACAGTGTATATTCTTAAGCATTACAAGATGCTTCATGGTTTACGATGTTAACCTTTCGTTGACAAAGGGTGAACCCTTCAACACATCCGTAATGGCTGCAATGCACGTGTACAATCAGGCATTTACTTACAAGAACTATGGTGTAGGTCAGGCTGAAGCCCTGATACTCTTTATCATCTGTGCTATTGTTGGTGTTACACAGGTTTACATTGGTAAGAAAGGAGAGGTAGCCGCATGATGACAGAAAATGAAAAAGCTGCTCAGAGAAAGAAAATACAGCATATCATATTTATAATTGTATTGGCAGTCCTTTTTATCGCATTTATCGCTCCGTTCTTACTCGTTGTCATCAACGTATTCAAGACAAAGGGTGATATTACTTCGGCGCCCCTGGCACTTATAGGAAAGCATGGATTTACCCTTAAGAATTTCCCGGAAGCAATGAAGAAGATGAATTTCTGGACTGTATTCGGAAATTCACTGGTGGTTACTATCAGTTCAACCATTCTGACGATCCTTTTCTCGGCAATGTGTGCATTTGCACTTGTCCGTAATAAATGGCTTGCGTGTACGGCACTCTTTACAATGATGATCGCCTCAATGGTAATACCCTTCCAGGTTTTGATGGTACCGCTGGTATCGGTATACGGAGGACTCTTAAATATCCTCAACAGCCGTATCACGCTTATACTCATGCATACCGGTTTCTCGGTATCCATGGCGACCTTCATGTTCCATGGAGCAATACATACGAATATTCCGCTTGAACTTGAAGAGGCTGCCTACATTGACGGCTGTACAAGATGGGCAACCTTCTGGAAGATAGTATTCCCGCTTTTGAAGCCTACCATTGCAACTGTTGCGATTATCGATGCAATGGCATTCTGGAACGACTATCTGCTTCCCAGCCTTGTACTTGGAAGAAAGGAATTATACACGATTCCGATTGCTACCCAGATGTTCTACGGAACCTATTCAACAGATATAGGTCTTATCATGGCGGCACTTCTTCTTGCTATGCTGCCGATACTTATTCTGTATGTATTCCTTCAGAGATATATCGTTGAAGGTGTTACCTCCGGTGCTGTTAAGGGATAATGAAGAAAAAGATGAAAGGAATTTAACATATGGCAACGCTTAAGGATGTGGCAAGAGAAACGGGACTGACAGTTACGACTGTTTCGCGCATTCTCAATAATCGTGGCTATATCAGTGAGGAATCGAGACAGAAGGTTAAAGAGGCAATGATAAAGCTGGACTACCAGCCGAATGAGGTTGCTCGTTCCCTGTCAAAAAAACGAAGTAATATAATCGGCGTGATTGTTCCTCATATAAGTAATCCTTATTTTGCGGAAGTTATCAGTAACCTGGAGAATGAGGCAAAAAAGAAGCGATATAATATCATGCTTTTCAACTCGAAAAGTAATGATGATAAGGAAATGAAATATATTGATATGTGTAAGTCCAACAGGGTTGCCGGTGTCGTTATGATGAGCGGTTCGGTGCAGCTCGATGAGTTCAGTGGGCTCAACATTCCGTTGATAACCATTGAGCGCAATCTTGAATGCGGAACTGCTTCCATAGAATGTGACAACTTTCATGGAGGAGAGCTTGCGGCGAGGGAATTGATAGGAGCCGGTGCCAAAAGACTTATACATATCAGCGGAGTCACCGAGACTGAAATGCCTGCTGATGAACGTTCACAGGGCTTTGACCGGGTATGTGAGGAAAACAATATCTGGCACAGGGAGATCAAGACCTCTGTGAAACAGTATGATACGGGTGAATACAGGGAGTTCCTTGATGAGCTCCTTGAGGACTTTCCGGATGCGGACGGTTTTTTTACAAGCAATGATATCATTGCAGCCCAGCTTATACAGGTTGCTCAGGGAAAGGGCAGGAAGGTTCCGGATGACATAAAGGTAGTCGGATTCGATGATATAAATATTGCTTCACTTACAAACCCGACAATTACGTCCATAAGACAGCCGATTAAAGAGATGGCGAGAACGTCAATAGGTTTCTTACTTGATGCGGCAGCAGGAAAGGTCGTACCAACGAGAATGATTTTACCTGTAACTCTTGTTGAACGCGAGTCCTGCAAGGTTTTGACAAATTCATAAATCATAAAAAAGACCTGTCACTGCGGCAGGTCTTTTTTGCGGCTTTGTGAACAGTTCCTTAGTCAACTGCATCATCAATGCCGAGAGTTTTTCCTTTGAGATAGATTTCCGGGGCGTTTGTAAAAACATCCGTAACGCCGAAAGCAGCATACTTGCGGAAATCTATCTCTTTTATTTTTCTGTCATCCCCGAAAAACGGCTCATCAGTGTTCCATGCACGAAGAGTCAGGTTTTTAAGATATTTAGGAAGCTTAACATTTAAGCCTGAAATGCAGGGATGCAGGGCATCCGTTCCTGAGGCTTTTGCTTTATTTATGCAGTCTTCAAGCAGTTCTGCAAGAACTGCCGTCTTTACCTTTTTATCTATTTCCTTTACCGTTTTCAACGAATCTGTCAGGAAAGAAGAATAAATGACATATTTCTCCATATCAAGTTTTTTCACGATTGAAATAACTTTGCTCTCTATTCCTTCGTATCTATATTTACCTGTTTTGAACTCGATATTTATAAGGAGACCGTTGCGCCTGCAGTAAGGACGGAGCAGACGAAGCGCCTCTTCCAAAGTTGGAACAGTAGTGCGGAAATTGTCCCTGCTTATCCTGAGAGCTCTGATTTCCGAAAGCTTGTAATCTTTAACGTCCCGGTAGCCGTCAGTGGTACGGCTGACATTCTCGTCATGTATCACAACAACTTCCTTGTCTCTTGTGAGCTGGACATCCATTTCGATTCCTGTAAGACCTTTAAGCTCTGCGGCAGAGCGGAAGGCTTCGAGAGTATTTTCGGGATAGCTGTAGGAACAGCCTCTGTGAGCCCAGATGTTGATTTCCTTTGCGTCTCCTGAGTGTTCCTCTGACTTGGAAAAGCGTTCCGCAAGGAATTTTTCGAGGCATTCCGAGGCGGCTATACTTAAGGTCTGCTCGTTTTTTATGGACGAGATACGCTCGGAGGAAAGACTGCCGTAGACCATGAGCTTTAATTCGTTTACTCTGGATAGAAATTCCTTTATAAGAGTGGCAGGAAGGTTGCTGTTTTTCCTGAAGCTGACGGTTTCTATCTTCGAGGGTTCCCCTCTGTGAATTTCGTAGAAAGATGCCTTCCACCAGGGGGAGGGCATGAGGATATAACCCTTTGTGCCGGAAATGAGAAGCTGCCCCGGACTTTTTACCTGAAGTCCTGCCTTAATGGTGGCAGCAGCTTTTCCGAAATCAAAATAGGCTTTGGTATAGGAGTCAACCCCGTTGCCGGCATAGAGTGAATGAAAGGAAACCTTATTGTAAGAATTTCCAAGCAGTTCGAAAACGGGACACATGGATAATACGCCGAGCTCCGTCATACTTCCGCCATAATCGGAATCAAGCATTTCCCTTAGGTTCGTCGGGGTGAGTCTTGTTGCGGAAGCCTCCACATCCATTATCCTGCCGATATTGCCGCTTTTTGCATAATTGATCGCAGAACGGTAGGTTTCATTATAATGACAGAGCATATTTTCCATCAGGATAAGGTCTTTTTCTTTTGCGCTTTTATATAATTCCGCGCAGTATTTAGAGTTCATGGAGAGCGGACTTTCGACGAGAACATGCTTTGACTCGCTTAAGGCGGCTTTGGTATAAGGAACATGGAACTGGTTCGGAACGGCGATATAAACGGCGTCCGAATTGTCCCAGACTTCCCTTATCCGGTCGGTGAATTTTATATTCATATCGCGCGGAAAATATTTTTCCGCATCTGAAATATCGGGGTCATAAACAAAGATCAGTCTGAGACCCTCAACATCCCTGACGGTCTCTGCGAATGCTCTGGCTGAACGGCCGCTGCCGATAATGCCAAGTCTTATCGCACCGTCAGAAGCTGCGCTGACTTTATTTCTCATTGCTAAACCTCTTAAGATTAAATTAATTTGTATATCTATATATCGGCATAATGTTCTTGTTTTTAAACCCCTTACATACTGATTGCATAGTATTTAGTGCGGAATTTGTAAGGTTATTTATGTTAAAATATATACGGGTGTTTATATCTTATGAGGTGGCTTATATGAATAATATCAAAGTAAAAAATAAAATGATAATAATGGGTGCAATTACTGCCGTCAGCATGGTATTTATGATATTGCTGATGCTTGTTTCCATAAATGTCCTTGAAGCAGTTTCCGTAAGGAAGCTTGAAGAAGCCCTGAATGAAGAGTACAACCTAAGAATAAAGGAGCAGGTACAGGGTGCGTCGTCACTTGTCGATACGATAATGAGGATGGCTGACAATGGGGAGGTTCCGGAAGAAGCCTGTCTGGAGATAGCCGCAGATGCGCTCAGAAATATACGTTATGGCGAGGATGGTTATTTCTGGGCTGATAGGATAGATGGAATGAACATAGTCCTTCTTGGTTCCGAAACAGAGGGAACCATGAGATTTCATGCGAAGGATGCGGATGGGCTTGAATTCGTGGCTGCCATAATCAATGAGGGAAGAAAGGGCGGCGGTTATGTGGACTACAAATTCCCGAAGGAGGGTGAAACTGAGCCCCTTCCAAAAAGAGCCTACAGTATGCTTAACGAGAGAACCGGCTGGGTCATAGGAACGGGAAATTATATTGATGATGTAGAAGCGAGGATAAATGCTGAGACCGAATCTATGAGAAATAGGGTTATAGTTGTTGTTGCCATTTCAGTCTTGGCATCGCTTCTTCTTGTAGGTCTGTCATTCCTGACAGCAGGAAAAATATCAAAATCAATAGTCAGAGCCTTAAAAACCTCCTTTACCTATATCGAAAGTATGGCAGGGGGAGATTTTACAACAGAGATACCGGAGGAAATGCTGAACAGGAAGGATGATTTCGGAGTACTGGCGGAGAGGCTGGAATTCCTTAAGGATTCGGTGGGCAAGCTTATCGGCAGTGTAAAGGATATGGCGGAAACCCTTGATGAGAGTATGTATATTGTTGATTCGGGAATTACAAAGGTAAATTCCGATATTGATGACGTATCGGCTAATTCCGAGGAGCTTTCAGCAGGTCTGACGGAGACCGCTGCGTCCATGGATCAGGTAACGAGCTTCGCAGTAGGGGTTGAAAAGGGCGCTGAGGAGTTATACAATAAGGCGAAAGAGGCCGCAGAGACCATACTTAAGATACATAAAAAAATGACGGCAGCAGGCGGGAATGTTTTCGGAAATATTGAGAAAACGGAAGAAAGCGAACTAGTCCCGGTATCGGAAGCTGAAAGAGAAAGCGCAGTCCGAAGGATTGCTCCTACAGTAACTGAAAAAGATAAGAACGAGGATATTCAGACGGAGCTTGAAGAGTCGCTTGAGAGAGTTAAGGTTGTGGAGGAAATCAATGGTCTCAGTGATTCCATAATGGGAATAATGAACCAGACCAATCTTCTTGCGTTGAATGCGGCAATCGAAGCGGCAAGAGCGGGAGAAGCGGGAAGAGGTTTCTCGGTTGTTGCGGAGGAGATAAGGAATCTTTCGGAACAGTCTGCTGACTCCGTAGGAAAGATAAGACAGATCACGCAGGAGGTTGTTTCATCCGTAGAGGGTCTTGCGAGCGTAGCAAGGAAGCTTGTCTCAAAGGGTGTGGTGAAAGAAGTCAAAACCGCAGCAATTCCGCAGGCAGCTGATACTGATAAGGATTCTCCTTCAATGCCTGAAGTCAGTGAAATCGCAACGGTCAATGATTATCTCGGGGAAAGCGAAGACTATGCGGCTTATGTTGACAAGGTTTTAGGGGAGCTTGAAGCTATGTCCGCAGATCTGCAGGAGGATATCGATTCGCTGATGGCTTCGATAGGCCAGATCAGTGATGTCAGCGGTCAGGGTGCACTTGGCGTAGAGGGCATAGCAAAGAGTATCGTGGATATAAGACTTAAAACGGCAGATCTTGAAGAGGCGTCACAGAAGGCACAGGAGAAGGCTGCCCAGCTTGACTATGAAATATCGAAATTTGCGGTGAGATAATAAAGCATAAATAAGGAAAAGGGGAGTAGAAATGCAAATCTTGGAAAATTTGCTGGGTAATTATGAAGAGGCGGCAGCGGTGCTTCTTTTCGGAATCGGATTTATCAGTCTTTTGTTTAACCGCAATCTGATAAAGAAGCTTATCGCTATGAATATCATGGATACGGGGACTTTTCTTTTCCTTGCGTCCATGGGATATATCAGGGGCAGAAAGGCACCGATCATTATCAATGGTGATATGTCCGTTTCGACTTATATCAATCCGATACCGGCAGGTCTTGTGCTTACCGGTATCGTTGTGTCAGTGTCAGTGACAGCAGTTATGCTGTCACTGACGATCAGACTGTACAAGCGTTATCATACCTTAGACCTCGATATGATCTACGTCATATCGAAGCACCAGACGGAAGACAGATAATAAGGAACTGTTCATAAATCGATCTTTCCGTAAATCCCTTCGAGTACCCTCAATACGCCCTTGTCCTTCCAGGAGCCGCAGATATGAGCGGCGTGGGCTTTTACTTCATTGGGGGCGCTTTCTACGGCATAGCTTTCGGCAGCGACTTTGAGCATACCGACATCATTTCCGTTATCTCCGAAAACCATGGTTTCTTCCTTTGAAATATGGAAGAAATCCTGAATGGTTTTAAGGGCATTGCCCTTATCAACGGATTTATCCATGAAATCAACCCAGTCCTCGCCTGCCATAACGGCGCGGAGACGGTCACTCCATTCGGGAATCAGCTTCGTTTCACCGAGCTCCCTTATGGAAGGACGGTTGAAAATTGAGATTTTTGTGAGCTCTACAGGCTCTTTAAGGGCATCCTTTACCATTCGCACTTCATTTCGATAATTATCCCTTATAACATGGATGAAATACTCGTTATCGGATTCGATAAGGGTGAGTCCCGGAGCTTCGTAGGCGATTTCGAATTCATGGGTCTTTTTGAGCTCGCGCAGCTCGGCACAGAGCTCATCCACGTAGTCGCGCTTCATCGGTACGATATTCATATCGGTTCCCCGGCATTTTATATGAGAACCGTTTCCTGCGATAAAGATAAGGTCGTCCGCAATTTCATTGAACATTTTTGCTATACTGCAATACTGCCTGCCGCTGGCGATACATACGATAATGTCTTTTTCCCGGATACGTTTTATCATCTCGATCATTTCAGGATATATTTCCGGGGATGAGTCCTTGACTAAAGTTCCGTCAACATCAGATGCAATCAGTTTTATCATAAGTTTTACTCCTTCTAAATAGTCGTACATTATAAAGCTAACACCGCAAAAGGCTTTTGTAAAGCTTTTGAAATGAAAGATTATAATCAGATTATAATTGTGTATATTATACAAAAAAATAATTAAAATCTTGTGAAAATTACTTCTTTTCGCAAAAAAGATTTCATACGATAATTATTATGTAGTAAATTTATCTGTTTGAGGGGAAAATTACAGACGAAAGGGGAGTTGTCAATGGAGACTGAAACTTTAAATAAAGAGAAAACCTTCTTTTTCTCGCGATTCAAACCGGGAAACAAGGGGAACAGGCACCGCAGGACAGAAGACAGAAAAAAAGCGAATTTAAGAGCTGTTTTCACGTCGAAAAAGGGAAGATTCTACTGTCAGACTGTTGATGTTTCGGAGTCGGGACTTTCCGTATCTTTGGACAGTCCGTATTATGTAAAAGACGATGAAGAAGTCCTTGTCCATTTTCGCGAGACGGAATTTGATATCACCCTTTCGGCGAGAATCTGCAATGTGGCACAGCTGGGAGATTCCGTATGGAATTATTCCATGAAGATAACGGATTTTCATGGTGGAAGGAAGGACTGGATAGAGCTTATGAATTCCATAGCTACGGTTATTGAAGAGGGTTCTGAGGAATATGCCGGAGACAAGTTCAGGAAGATAAAGGTTAAGTACGTCCTTCCCAGCATCAAGAGGAGACGCTGCTATCCGAGAGTAATTCTTGATGAGAAATTCGAAAATTCGTCATTCCCCGGCGGCTATGTAACGATTCATGATTTTAACTATATATATGTAACCATTCCCGGAGATACGCCTGAAATAGAATCCTTCAGGTTCAACATGGTTCCGGAGGCTATGTTTGTGTGCCGTTTCGAGTGCGACCTTGACAGCGGCTACAAGCTTTACAGGATACTTAACGTTGATGAAGTCATGGGTGACCTTATAACTTATGGTGAAGTACTTACTTACCTTAGAGAAAAAGGAAAGAATATATAAGTGAAGCAGCTGAGTTTTAGAATTGAAGATGCAGACGAGCTTTTAAGCTACATGCAAAAATTTGAAAATGAAGACTTTTATATCAATGCGTCTGAGGTATTCTGTCATATCTCTACCACAGTTCTTTGGGACAGACCGCTGGTAAAAGGTCTTATTAAGGCTGTAAAGAATTTCTCGGATAAGATAAAAATAGTCGGTTCTACAGTTGCCTGTGAAATATATGATGGCGAACTGTGCAGGGAAATAACCGTTGTACATTTCTGCTTTTTTAATTCCACAAAGATTCGAATCTTAAACTACGAGTGTGAGTACGGTATGGAGGTTGAGCTGGCAGAGAAGGCATCGGAAGAACTTGCGGGAATAGAAGACCTGAAAGCGGTCGAGATTATAATGAATTCCGCTTCAATGACCGATAGCGACTTATTTTTAAAAAGCCTGAATATAAAAGATGAGGTTGCTGTTTTCGGCTCGGGCGCAGCCGGTGAAATGTCAAAGCTTTCCGAAGTAAAAGATGCTGATGATTTTCTTGTTTTTTCAGACAGGATACTGAAAAAGGGAATACTGATCGCAGCCTTCTACGGAAAGGAGTTTGACTGCATTTCGATATACAGTCTTGGCTGGAAGACGCTCGGAAGAGAGCACGTTATCACAAAGATGAAGAATGCCCTTGCCGTTTCTGAGATAGATAATGAACCGGCAATCAATATATACAGCAAATATCTTGGGATAAAGCAGGATGAAAATTTTGTGATAAACACGATGGAGTTCCCGCTTATCCTCAGAAGATGGGGAGTAAAGGTTCCACGTGCGGTAGGAGGTCTTGATGAGGAAAAAAACCTTATATTCACTTCGGGAATAACAGAGGGTGATAAGGTTTACCTTTCCATGGGAAATACAAAGGAAATTATAAATGACTCCTTAAAAACCGCCGGACGTATAGAAGAGTTCCAGCCGGAAGGACTTTATCTTTCGATATGTGCCAACCGGCAGGCGTATCTGAGGGGGATAGAGCAGAAAGAGGTAGAGTTCTATACTGAGGTCTGTGACAATGTGGTGGGCTCTTCCGCCTTTGGAGAAGTGGCGAAAATCGGCAGCAGGATAATGCTTTTCAACTGTGCGATCGTAGCGACGGCATTCAGGGAAGGAAAGAAAGATCTCACAAAAACAGCTAAAAAAAGAACGAAGGAGTTCCCGACCTTATTCGGAGAGCAGCCGCTCTTTGAAAGAATGTTCCATTTCATGAAGATAAGCTCCGAGGAGTATGCGATTCTTCATGAGAAGGAAAAAGAGAGAAAGCTTGAAGAAGAGATAAATTATCAGAAAGCCGCGAATGAGGCGAAGTCAGCCTTCCTTTCGAATATGTCCCATGAGATGAGGACACCCATAAATGCTATACTCGGCATGAATGAGATGATCCTAAGGGAATCGGAGAATGAGGATATAAGGGAATATGCGGAAAATATACAAAGCGCAGGAGATACGCTTCTGGGGCTTGTTAATGATATTCTCGACACCTCGAAGATAGAAGCGGGCAAGCTGGAAATCATTCCGGTAGAATACAGCCTTTCCTCACTCTTAAATGATATCCTGGTCATGAACAGACCGAGGGTTGAAAAGAAAGACCTCTTTGTCAGCGTCAGGGTGGATGAAAACCTTCCGGATGTTCTGCTCGGTGATGAGATAAGGATAAAGCAGATACTCCTTAATATATTGAGCAATGCCGCTAAATATACGGAAGAGGGCGGAATATATTTTAATGTAAAAGAGAAAAAAAGAAGGGGCGACGAGATAATAATTGATTTCAGCATAAAGGATACCGGTATCGGAATAAAGAAAGAAGATATCGATAAGCTTTTCTCGCCCTTCGAGAGAATAGAAGAGAAGAGGAACCGAACCATCGAAGGAACCGGACTCGGAATGAACATAGTCAAGAGCCTTCTTGAAATGATGGGAACCTATCTGGAGGTAGAGAGTGTCTACGGAGAAGGTTCGAATTTCCACTTCGCGCTTGCCCAGAGAATAGTGAAGAATGAAGCTATCGGAAACTTCGAGGAGAGGGCAAGGATAAAGAATGATGTAAACGTGGATACGAATCCCTTTATGGCTCCGAAGGCGAAGATACTCGTTGTTGATGATACGGTTATGAACCTGAAGGTCATCAAGAGCCTCTTGAAACGGACTGCCATAAAGATTGATACGGCAGAGAGCGGACAGCAGAGCATAGAGCTTGTAAAGAAAAATCATTATGACATA
>CAJOPI010000282.1 GCA_905236275.1 uncultured Lachnospiraceae bacterium
AGCGGATTTCGTATATAACCGGAGCGGACAAGCATATTGATACGGCATTCAGGGTTATTGATGAAGGCAGTCTTTACAATCCGGAAAATCAGGCGTTGATTTTTCCGGAAACACAGTAATCATGGGGATATATGAAAGGTAATTATGGGAATCAGGGTTTGGAGAAGGCTGGGTCTGATTTTGCTTTTGGGGGCAATAGCTTTATCAGGCTGCGAGAAAAAGGAAGAGGAAAAGACTTCGATAAAGGTGGGCGTGTCGGTTTATGACAGCCATGACACCTTCCTTGCGGAGCTGATGAGCGATTTTAATAAACTTGTGACAAGAAAGGCTGATGAGAGCGGCGTTGCGATAAGTGTAGAGGTTAAGAATGCGGGCTGGAACCAGTCAACGCAGAACAGTAATGCGGAAGATATGCTGAACGACGGCTGTGATATCCTCTGCATAAATCTTGTGGACAGGACTGCGCCGACTGCGATAATCGACCTTGCAAGACAGAAGAATGTTCCTGTTATTTTCTTCAACAGGGAGCCGGTTGAAGGAGACCTTGACCGCTGGGAACACCTCTACTATGTGGGAACCGATGCCGGACAGGCAGGCTGTATGCAGGGCGAGATAGCGGCAGAGGCTTTCAGACAGCATCCGGAATATGACAGGAACGCCGATGGTGAGATTGAGTATGTCATGATAGAGGGCGAGAGCGGACATCAGGATGCGATTGTAAGAACCGAGGTATCTGTAAGTATGCTCGTTGATTCCGGTTTCAAGGTTAAGAAGCTTAAGTCAGCAATAGGAAACTGGCTCCGTCCGCAGGCTTTCACGAAGATGGAACAGATAATAGCCGAGTGCGGGGATGAGATAGAATTAGTCCTTGCTAACAATGACGATATGGCACTCGGTGCGATTGATGCCTACAATTCGGCAAAAATCCCGATGGAGGACCGTCCGGTGATAATCGGTATCGACGGGACGGATGCCGGAGTTGTGGCAGTTAAAAATAAGGAAATGTACGGAACTGTCCTCAATGACAAGGAAGGACAGGCAGAAGCCATGGTAAATCTTGTCTACGCCGAAGCAGTCCTCGGAGACGTGTCGGGGATAGATTTTACCGAGGGCAGATATATCAGGGTTCCGCACAGTAAGATAGTTGGAGAATAAAAATGTCATTTGTGCATTTGCATACCCATACGGAGTATTCACTTCTGGATGGGTCGAATAAGATAAAGGAATACGTATCGAGGGTTAAGGAACTCGGCATGAACGCGGCGGCTATCACCGATCATGGTGTCATGTACGGGGTTATTGATTTTTATAAAGCGTGCAAGGCTGCGGAAATAAATCCGGTTATCGGATGCGAGGTTTATGTTGCGCCGACTTCAAGGCACGAAAAAAACGGCAGGGCAGATGATGACAGATATTATCATCTTGTTCTGCTTGCCGAGAATAACGAAGGCTATCAGAACCTTATGAAAATAGTCTCTATCGGCTTTACGGAAGGCTACTATTACAAGCCTCGGGTCGATAAGGAGGTTCTGAGGCAGTATCACAAGGGAATAATTGCGCTCTCAGCCTGTCTTGCGGGTGAGATTCCGAGGGCACTGGTAAGGGGTCAGAGAGAGGAAGCCGCAAAAACAGCTCTCGAATATGAGGAGATTTTTGGCAAGGGAAATTTCTTTTTGGAGCTTCAGGATCATGGGATAAATGCCCAGAGACTTGTTGACCAGGAGCTTGTAGCCATGTCCTCAAAGCTTGGGATAGAGCTTGTTGCGACCAATGATATTCACTATACCTATCATGAAGATGAAAAGGCGCATGATATTCTCCTTTGTCTGCAGACGGGCAAGAAGCTTGCGGACGAAGACCGTCTGCGCTATGAGGGCGGTCAGTATTATGTGAAATCAGAGGAGGAGATGAAAGCACTCTTCCCTTATGCCCTGCAGGCACTTGAAAACACACAGAAAATCGCTGACAGATGCCATGTAGAGATAGAGTTTCACAATACGAAGCTCCCGCATTTCGAGGTGCCGGAGGGCTATGATTCATGGTCGTATCTCAATCATCTGTGCGAAGAAGGCTTCAGGGAAAGATATCCGGACGACGACGGGAAGCTCCATGAGCAGATGATTTATGAATTATCCGTCATAAAGAAGATGGGCTATGTGGACTATTTTCTTATAGTCTGGGATTATATAAATTATGCGAAGGAGCATGATATTCCTGTTGGTCCCGGACGTGGCTCTGCGGCAGGGGCGATAGTTTCCTATGCGCTTAAGATCACAGATATCGACCCGGTAAAATACGACCTCCTTTTTGAGCGTTTCCTGAATCCGGAACGTGTCTCTATGCCGGATATTGACGTGGACTTTGC
Source organism: uncultured Lachnospiraceae bacterium (assembly GCA_905236275.1). Lineage (GTDB taxonomy): Bacteria > Bacillota > Clostridia > Lachnospirales > Lachnospiraceae > NK4A144. The sequence continues at coordinate 2,366 of CAJOPI010000282.1, forward strand.
CTATGAAGGACGGCAGAGGGTTATTGATTATGTTGTGCAGAAGTACGGCAGGGATAAGTGTGTGCAGATAGTGACCTTCGGTACGCTTGCGGCAAAGGGAGTTATCAGGGATGTTGCGAGGGTTATGGATCTTCCCTATTCTTTCGGGGATAACCTTGCAAAAATGATTCCTGCCGAGCTGAATATCACGCTGGATAAGGCAATTGAAGAAAATAATGATTTAAGGAAATTATACGAGACCGACGAAACAGTCCGTCTCGTCATAGATATGTGTAAAAGGCTTGAAGGTCTGCCGAGGCACACTTCCATGCATGCGGCGGGTATTCTTATCACACCTGAGTCTGCCGATAATTATGTGCCCTTATCAAGAGGCTCCGCAGGCGAAGTTACAACCCAGTTCGTTATGACTACTTTAGAGGAGCTGGGACTTTTGAAGATGGACTTCTTAGGGCTCCGTACACTGACGGTCATTCAGGACGCGGTGAATTTCGCAAACGAAAGGCATCCGGGACTGAACCTTGACATTGACAAAATCGACTATGACGATCCTGAGGTTTTGAAATATATTTCGACAGGGGCGACAGATGGCATATTTCAGCTGGAGTCCGGCGGTATGCAGCGCTTTATGAAGGAGCTCGCGCCTGAAAGCCTTGAAGATATAATTGCCGGAATCGCTCTCTACAGACCGGGACCGATGGATTTCATACCTAAATATATCGAGGGAAAAAAGAATGCCGGAAACGTAAGCTATGACTGTCCCGAGCTGGAGCCGATACTGAAGCCTACGCATGGCTGTATCGTTTATCAGGAACAGGTTATGCAGATAGTCCAGCAGCTCGGCGGCTATACACTTGGACGTGCCGACCTCGTGCGGCGTGCCATGAGTAAGAAGAAACAGTATGTCATGGAAGAGGAAAGGGCGAACTTCGTACATGGAAATTCGGAGCAGGGGGTTCCGGGATGTGCAGCAAAGGGGATTTCCGAAGAGGTTGCCGAGAAGATTTACGGCGAGATGATGGACTTCGCGAAATATGCCTTCAATAAATCCCATGCTGCCTGCTATGCCTATGTCACGATGCAGACGGCATTTATGAAATACTATTATCCTGTGGAATTTATGTCCTCAATCATGACGAGCTTCATGGATAATTCCGGCAAGGTTGCGGGATATATAATGGTATGCCGGGATATGGGGATTTCCATCCTTTCACCGGATATAAATGAGAGTATGGGAGGATTCACACCTTCGGGGGATAAGGCTATCCGTTACGGACTTAAGGCGATTAAATCCGTAGGCGGACCTGTTATCGAGGCAATCGTCAGGGAAAGGGAGTCAAACGGAAAATTCACGAATATAGATGATTTTCTGGAAAGGCTTGCAGGAACGGAACTGAACAGACGGGCTGTGGAGGCATTTATCAAGGCGGGTGCCTTTGACTCGCTGGGCGGAACGCGAAAGCAGTATATGGCTGTTTTCAATACTATCATTGACAATATCACTGATGAGCGCAAGAATAATGTTGCGGGACAGATGACCATCTTCGACCTTATGGCTGGAGAAGAGGCAAAAAGCAAGCGCTTTAACCTTCCGGAGATTGGGGAATTTCCCGAGGATGAAAGGCTTTCCTATGAGAAGGAAGTACTTGGTGTATATGTAAGCTCGCATCCTCTCCTTGAATATGAAAATATTCTGAAGAAGAACACGACGGCAAACAGCAGTCAGTTTGAAATAGACGAAGAGTCGGGAGTTCCGGCGGTCAAGGAAGGAAGCAACCAGACGATCGGCGGAATCATCAGTGATGTGAACATCCGTCATACCAAAAAGGGCGACACGATGGCGATAATCAGGCTCGAAGACCTTTTCGGCACGATAGAGGTAATCGTCTGGCCTGACAAGTATTTAGCCTATGCGCCCTATCTTGTCGTTGACAAAAAGGTACTGATTTACGGCAGGACCAAGTGTGATGATGAACGTGACGCACAGCTGGTAGCCAATAAGATAACGCCCTTCGAGGAAATTCCGAGAAAACTCTTTATCCGTTTTGGCAACATGGAGGATTATAAGCTCCGAAGCGAGCTGCTTCTTGCGGCGATTCAGAATCATGGCGGCAGGGACAGTGTGATAGTCTTTCTGAAGGATGAAAAGAAACAGAAGGTTCTTCCGAGAAGTCAGAATGTAAATGCGGACAAGGAACTGATAGGAACGCTGGAAGGAATCTTCGGAGAAGATAACGTAAAGCTTATCTGAATGATTATTTATGAGGTTTTTGTTTTATGAAATTGAGAACAGACAATGATGACAGGGATGACGGGCTTGATAAGGATTTTGAGATAGACAATACTTTAAGGAAACTCAGGGAGAGAAGGCGGAGAAAGAAAAATCCGCATAAAATGATGATCGTGCCGGTTATCATCACCGCGCTTGTAATTGCCGGTCTGACAGCGTTTAATTCCGGAGTTTTTGACGATATAGGAACGAATACCGAACCGACCGACCTTGAAGCTTTGTTTTCGATAGATGAAGAAAATGAAGTCGGGCTCATTTATAATGATGAATATATAGAGACCACAGGAATCACTGACGGGAAAGAAGTATATCTGCCCTATGAATTCGTCCGCACAGAGCTTAACGGAGATATTTATTACAATGCGGAAGAGGCGCAGATCCTCTATTCGACACCGACGGAAACATTCAGGTTCGATGAGGAATCGGGCGATCTGAAGACAAAGGATGGTGAGGGATATATTTCGCTGTCCCTGATAAAGAAATATACCAATCTTGATGTAAGTGAGCTCTTTGCCGAGCCCTACAGGATAACGATTCAGAATCAATGGGGCGAGGCATCAAGGGCCTCGGTCAAACGTAAGGCATGGCTCAGACGCGGTCCTTCCAAAAAGAATACCCGTATGGCGGAGCTTGCAAAAGGCGATGAACTCAGGATTGTAAGCGAAAACAATCTTTACAGCTATGCAATGACAAC
>CAJOPI010000283.1 GCA_905236275.1 uncultured Lachnospiraceae bacterium
CCGCTTAAGCTGGATGAGAGCCTGAAGGAAGGAGAGTACCGGAGGTTAACCGATGAAGAGATAGACTTGTTAAAAAATTGAAAAGCGTTGTCTGATACACCGTCAGACAACGCTTTTACTATAACATTCCTGAATTTAGTTACCCGCATAGGATTCGTTTGCGTTAACGATTGCAGAATCAGCAGAACCCTCAGCAAGAGGTTTTTCGTTTAGCTTTTTCTTGGCAGTAGAAAGCATAAGCTTGATTCTGTTGAGCTGGTTAACCTCGGAAGCGCCGGGGTCATAGTCGATAGCGACTATGTTTGCGCCCGGATGCAGCTTTCTTATAGCCTTTATGACACCTTTTCCTACCACGTGATTTGGCAGGCAGCCGAAGGGCTGGGTGCAGACAATGTTTCCGACTCCGTTGTGTATGAGTTCAAGCATTTCACCCGTAAGGAACCAGCCTTCACCGGTCTGGTTTCCGATATCAACGATATCTTTTGCATAATCAGCAAGGGTCTCGATATGTGAAGGTGCCTCAAAATGCTTTGATTTCCTTAATTCGCTTGCAGCCGCACCTCTTATGAATTCCATGGCTTTTATTCCGAGCCATGCATATCTTGCGGTTTTCAGTGAAGTTCCAAGCTTCTGCGCCTTATAAATCTGATTGTAGAAGCAGTAGAGCAGGAAACCTATAAGGTCGGGAACGACTGCTTCGGCTCCCTCAGCTTCAAGCAGCTCCACAAGATGGTTATTTGCTGCGGGCATGAATTTAACAAGTATCTCTCCGACAACTCCGACACGAGGTTTCTTCAGGTCTTCATGAATCTCAATCCTGTCAAAATCCCTTACTATCTCGCGGCAGAGCTTTCTGAACTTAAAGAAGGAAATCTTCTTCGCAGAAACAAATTCCTGACATATTTTAAGCCATTTTTCATGAACGGCATCAACCGAGCCCTTTACCTTCTCGTAAGGTCTCATTCTGAGAATACAGCGCAGGAATATATCACCAAAGGTCAGCCCGTAAAGCGATTTTACCATAAGCTCGCGGGAAATCTTAAAGCCCGGATTGCCTTCCAGTCCCACGAGATTCAGCGAGATTACGGGAATATATTCCATATTCGCTTTTTCGAGGGCTCTCCTGATAAATCCTATATAATTTGTTGCCCTGCATCCGCCGCCCGTCTGTGACATTATGACAGCAGTTTTGTGAAGGTCGTATTTGCCGGAAAGGAGCGAATCCATTATCTGGCCGATAACCATAAGCGAAGGGTAGCAGGCATCGTTATTGACATATTTCAGACCTACATCCACAGCCTCACGTCCGTCATTATCCAGAATAACGAGATTATAGCCGGCACTCTTAAATATAGGTTCAAGAAGGTCAAAGTGCACAGGAGACATCTGAGGGCAAAGTATCGTATAGCCCTGAGACTGCATTTCTTCCGTATAAACAACTCTGTTGTAGGCAGAGGATTTTATTTCCCTTCTTTCCTGATTTTTATCCTTTACGCGAAGTGCCGCCAAAAGTGAACGAACTCGAATCCTTGCAGCACCTAAGTTATTAACCTCATCAATTTTCAGGCAGGTGTATATCTTGCCTGAAGCTGAGAGTATTTCATAAACCTGATCTGTCGTAACCGCATCAAGACCGCAGCCAAAGGAATTTAACTGTATCAGGTCGAGGTCATCCCTTGTCTTTACAAATTCTGCTGCAGCATAAAGCCTTGTGTGGTACATCCACTGATCCATTACCCTGAGTTCCCTGTCAATGGTTCCGAGATGAGAAATCGAATCCTCGGTAAGAACGCAGATATCATGCTGGGTAATGAGCTCGGGTATTCCATGATTTATTTCAGGATCAATATGGTAGGGTCGCCCTGCAAGCACGATACCGCGCTTGTTGTTCTGCTGCATATAACGCAGGGTTTCCTCTCCGCGTCTCTGAACGTCACGTCTTGCTGCCGCAAGCTCTTTCCATGCCTTCTGAACAGCCTTGACAACAAGTGAAGGCTGAATGTCAGGGAAGGTTTCTATAAGCCTCGGATATATTGTATCCTGCGACTCGAAAGAAAGCATGGGCTTAATGAATTTTATCTGTCCGTCGGTAATCTCATCCACATTGTTCTTGATATTTTCAGGATATGAAGTAACAATAGGACAATTGTAATGGTTTCCCGCATCCTTAAATTCTTCCCTTTCGTAGAAAATCGAAGGGTAGAAGATAGTCTTTATGCCATTCTTAATAAGCCATGAAACGTGTCCGTGTGCGAGCTTTGCAGGATAACACTCGGATTCGCTGGGTATGGACTCGATTCCGAGTGAATAAATATCGTGTGTTGAACGCGGTGAGAGCACAACCTCATAACCCAGTTCGGTAAGGAAAGTAAACCAGAACGGGTAGTTTTCGTACATGTTGAGGACTCTCGGAATACCAATCTTGCCCCTTGGAGCCTCATCAGCCGGTAAGGGTTCGTAGTCAAAAATCCTGTGATATTTATAATCATAAAGATTCGGTATATCCTTATGTGCATTGGCTTTTCCGATACCTTTTTCGCAGCGGTTTCCAGAAATAAATGTACGTCCGCCTGTGAAACGGTTGATTGTCAGACGGCAGTGGTTTGTACAGCCCTGACATTTAGCCATGGAAGTCGTGTATTCAAGCTCGTTTATCTGCTTTATGGAAAGCATCGAGGATTCGGTTCCTGCTTCGTGGCGCTCACGTGCGATAAGTGCCGCACCAAACGCACCCATAATACCTGCAATATCAGGTCTTACAGCTTCACAGTCAGCAATTTTTTCAAATGAGCGAAGAACGGCATTATTGTAAAAGGTACCGCCCTGAACGACGATTTTCTTTCCGAGCTCGGAAGCATCCGAAACCTTGATGACCTTGAAAAGTGCGTTCTTGATGACTGAATAAGCAAGACCGGCAGAAATATCGGAAACCTCGGCACCTTCCTTCTGAGCCTGCTTAACCTTGGAATTCATGAAAACTGTACATCTTGTACCAAGATCAATGGGATGCTCGGCAAAAAGAGCCTCCGAAGCAAAATCCTCCACAGAAAAATTCAAGGATTTTGCAAAGGTTTCGATGAAGGAACCGCAGCCTGAAGAACATGCCTCATTAAGCTGAACGGAGTCAACGGAATGGTTCTTTATCTTGATGCATTTCATATCCTGTCCGCCGATGTCGAGGATACAGTCAACCTGAGGCTCGAAGAAGGAAGCTGCGTAATAATGCGCAACTGTCTCTACTTCACCTTCATCCAGCATGAGGGCAGATTTAATAAGAGCTTCTCCGTAACCGGTGGAGCAGGCTCCTACGATACGAACCGAACGCGGTTTAAGCTCATAGATTTCTTTGATTGATTTGATCGCAGTTTTCAGCGGTGAACCGTTATTGCTTGAATAAAAAGAATAGAGAAGCTTTCCTTCCTCCGAAATAAGGGCGCACTTTGTGGTTGTTGAACCTGCGTCGATACCGAGATAAGCATTTCCCTTATAGGCTGCGAGATCGGTTGATTCAACCTTATGTCTTGCGTGACGTTCCTTAAATTCCTTATATTCGGCTTCGTTGGCGAAAAGCGGGTCCATACGGGCAACCTCGAAGGCTATCTTGATGTCGCCTCTGAGCTGCTCTATGATAGAGCTTAAGGAAACGGTTTCTTCCTCGTGGTTAAGCGCAGAACCTATTGCGGCGAAAAGGTGTGAATGTTCGGGTGCAATGGTATGCTCTGCGTCAAGATTCAGGGTTCTGATAAATGCTTTTTTAAGCTCCGAAAGGAAATGGAGCGGACCACCAAGAAAGGCAACATGACCTCTGATGGGCTTTCCGCAGGCAAGTCCTGAAATAGTCTGATTTACGACAGCCTGAAAGATGGATGCTGCAAGGTCTTCCTTAGCCGCACCTTCATTTATAAGTGGCTGTATATCACTTTTTGCAAAAACTCCGCATCTTGCGGCGATTGTATAAAGTGACTGGTAATCCTTTGCATACTCATTAAGACCTGCAGCATCAGTATGGAGAAGGGATGCCATCTGGTCGATAAAGGAACCTGTACCGCCGGCACAGATACCGTTCATACGCTGTTCTATATTTCCGTCTTCGAAATAGATAATTTTTGCATCTTCTCCGCCTAACTCGATCGCAACATCGGTTTTGGGAGCATAGTCCTGAAGCGCGGTTGAAACAGCTACAACTTCCTGAACAAAGGGAATATTAAGACACTGTGCAAGAGTAAGTCCGCCGGAACCTGTGATCACAGGGGCAACATCAACATCACCTGTCTCTTTGAACGCATCTTCTAAAAGTTCACGAAGTGTTTCCTTTATATTTGCATAATGACGTCTATAATCGGAATATTTTCTGTTCTTACGCTCATCGAGAAGCGCTACTTTAACTGTTGTCGAGCCTATATCTATTCCAAGCGAATACTTCATAAGTGATAAACCTCAAAAAAAACGGGACTTTCCGCTGAAAGAAGATCTGATTCGGAAAGTCATAAATATCAAGATAACATTCCATAGTATACGACGAGATTTGAAATTTATCAAGCTTTTCAAAAATGAACAAATGTGCTATGATAAGACATTGAAAAAAAATTGATGGAGGACATAATTTTGGGCAGTTTACTTAACAATCTTGAAAGAAAATATGGTAAATACGCCATTCCCGACCTGACGAGAATTATCATAATTTCCTATATAATCGGTTATATACTTCAGTTTACAAGGATTTCTGACTTTATTTCGCTCAATCCATATCTTGTGATTAACGGTCTGCAGGTCTGGAGGGTTATCACGTGGGTTCTCATGCCGCCCTCGAATTTAAGCATTTTTACAATAATCATGCTTATTTTTTACTATTCCATTGGAACAGCTCTGGAAAGAACCTGGGGAGCTTTCCGTTATAATGTCTATATGCTTTCAGGACTGATATTTACCATAATTGGTGCTTTTGCCGTATATTTTATCGGAACAGTTCCTGCTGTAATGCAGTTAACGAGCGGAGGCTTTTACCTTCCTTCGGATCTGGGAATCGCAGTTTCCTATCATGTGACAACATATTATATAAATATGTCGATATTCCTTGCATTTGCGGCTAATTATCCGGATATGCAGCTTTTGCTGTATTTTCTGATACCGATAAAAATCAAGTGGATTGCTATTCTTGATGCTGTATTTATTGCGTGGCAGCTCGTTATTGCCCCCTGGTATGCCAAGGTTATTATTTTTGTTTCGCTTTTGAATTTCCTGATTTTTTATCTGTCTACCTTCAATCTGAAAAGTTCCGGGCAGAGCAGTTTTCATAGAAATTCGGCTTTCGGACGCAGCAGAAGCAGTACGAGGAGCTCGAGGGCTTACAGTTCCCGAAACGGAAGTATTTCCAAGCATAAATGCGCCATCTGCGGAAGAACAGAGCTTGACGACCCAACGCTTGAATTCCGCTTCTGTTCGAAATGCAACGGTAACTATGAATATTGTCAGGAACATCTTTTTACTCATAAACACGTAGAATAAGGAATTTTAATGGACGCTAAAGAATATAAAAAAGTTTTGGATGTTGCCGTTCGTGCAGCACATGAGAATCATAATTTCATTACGGAAGAGACTTTTGACGGATTTTTTGCTCCTTTAGGATTGAATGAGGAGCAGAAAAGGCTGACAAAGGAATACTTCACAGGTCTCAACATAAAGTTTGGAGAATGGGACGGAACTGATTTCGAGGAATTAGAGCTTGATGAGGGCGATGGCAACTATCTTAAATTTTACCTTGAAGAGCTTTCAGAGCAGCCTAAATACAGCGAAGAGGAAAGAAAAGAGATAACCCGCGCTTCCATTGAGGATGATGACGCTGATGCAAAGCAGAAGCTTATAAATATGCATCTGAGCGACGTTGTAGATATTGCAAGGCTATATGTTTATCATGGAATGCCGCTTGAAGACCTTATAGGTGAAGGAAATATCGGACTCATGATGGCTGTTGATTTATTGGGGACAGTTGAAAAGGTTGAGGAAGTCGAGGGACTTATCGGAAAGACCATA
>CAJOPI010000284.1 GCA_905236275.1 uncultured Lachnospiraceae bacterium
AAGCTTCCGTCTTCCTTCTCCCATGCTTTCTTGGCAGCATTGAGCATTACAAGCGTTCCCACAACATTTGTCTCGACAAATATTTCAGGATTTTCAATACTTCTGTCTACATGGCTTTCTGCTGCGAAATTCACAACCCTGTCTATATCATTTTCTGCAAATATCCTGTCGATTGCTTCCCTGTCCCTGATGTCAGCCTTTACAAAAATATAATTATCATTATTCCTGAAATCGTCCAGATTAGCCAGATTTCCGGCATAAGTAAGTGCATCCACATTGATTATGCGGATATCATTTCCATACTTCCTAAACATGTAATGAATAAAATTCGAGCCGATAAAGCCGGCACCACCGGTAACAAGATATGTTCGCATCTTAAACTAAAACCTCCAAAAAATCGTATAAAGCATCGGTCTCATCTCCGACATTTAAACATAATTACATTGAATTATAACACAAAGATTATCTGCTTGCAATTCAAAAGGCAGAATGCAGTCAAAACCCGCCTGCATTCTGCCTTTTACTATTGCGAATCCGTAAATACTTCGTTATAAATATCAAAGAATCCCGCTGCTCCGCTTATCCCATCACTGCTGAATTCTACCTCATTCCATAGTTCCTCGTTCAGATCAGAATGAAGTGTTTCCACGAATTCATCATAAACCTTGTTAAAAGCTTCTTTTTTCCTCTCAAGAAGTATACGTTTTTTATTATTATCGGTTTCTTCCCTGTCAAACGTACTTATACACTTGATTATATGATAGCCGTATTCCGTCTCGACGATACCGCTTATCTCATCCGTTCCTAAGTTAAACGCTGCCGTCTCAAAGCTTTCCGGCATCTGCCCCTTACCAAAGGTATATGTGCTTTCCGTATCCTCATTGTATTTTTCCACAAGAGCATCAAAATCCTCACCTGCGGCTATTTTTTCAGATACTGCCTCCGCTCTCTCGTAGATACTTTCCTTTTCCGCATCACTGAACTGCCTTGTACTGCCATCAGCACTCACAGTATAGGTGTTGAAGAGAATATGCTTTACGCTTATCGTTCTTGCCTCATCATCACTTATTTCAGGATTGATATTTCTGGTGATGTCAAGATATACTTTATTCGCAACCGCATACTCGGAATACATCTTTTCTATGAGCTCACTGTCCACTCCTTCAATCTGCACAGAATTCGAAGAGAGACCCGAAAGATATTGGGAAGCCGCCTTTTTTACCTGCGCCAGCTCATCCTCGTCGAGTTCAACGCTCCGCGAAACCGCAAGAAGGTTCATTGCCTTTATCTGTGCAAGACGGGCAAGGACTGTACTTTTGATCTCATCCTCCAGAGTAACTCCGTTTCCAATCTCCTTCGTCCAGATTTCAGAACCGAAAGCGTCACTGTAGTTATCCTCGAGAGTACTCATGTATACTCTTGCTTCAGCAATGCTGCAGCCCTTTGTATTTATCCTGAATATTTCATCTTCATCAAAGCCTTCAGTAAGCACTATTTCCGGCATACCATCCTTCATGAAATGCCTTACCGTAAAAACTATGGCAGCGGCAAGTCCGACAGACGCCAGGACTATTGCCGCAATAATCATTATCCGTTTTTTATCCATTAAATCATTTCCAGTATCACATCAGCAACATAGAGCCCGTTTGCCGAAGCCTGCTGAAGTCCTCTCGTAATTCCTGCACCGTCTCCCATTGCATGAAGTCCCTTAACGCTTGTCTCGAAGTTCTTATCAACAATAACCTTATTCGAATAGAACTTAACCTCCACGCCGTAAAGAAGTGTCTCATCACTTGCAAGTCCCGGTGTTACCTTGTCAAGCGCATAGACCATTTCCTCTATATCGACCATTATCCTGTGCGGGAATACAAGTGAAAGGTCTCCCGGCACCGCATCTTTAAGTGTAGGTATAAGGTTGTTCCTGCAAAGTCTTTCATCTGTTGTACGTCTTCCCCTTCTGAAATCACCAAAGGTCTGCACAAGGATTTTGCCGCCGCAGAGCATATTTGAGAGTTCTGCAATCTTCCTACCGTAATCAATAGGTGTCTTGAAGGGTTTGGTAAAGTTCTTCGATACAAGTATCGCAAAGTTCGTATTATTAGTCTTAAAATCCTTGCTCTTGTACGCATGTCCGTTGACGACCGCAAGACCGTTTTCATAATATTCGGTAGCGACCTCGCCTGAAGGGTTCGTGCAGAAAGTACGCACCTTATCGTCGAAAGTAGGCGTATGATAAATAAGCTTCGCCTCATAGAGGTTTTCATTCAGAAACTGCATTACCTCGTCCCTGACCTCCACTCTGACACCGATATCAACCGTTCCGGGCTTTGATTCTATTCCATGCGACTCACAGATGTTAGAAAACCATTCTGCGCCCTCGCGTCCGACACCGGAGACGATATGCGCCGACTCGAACCTGTCACCCTTGTCGGTGACTATTCCCTTAACCACGCCGTTCTCGATAATTATATCGGATACCATTGTATTGAACAGGATTTCCACGCCCTTTTCAAGCAGGTGTTCCTGTATCCTCGAATAGATTTTATAGCCTTCTTCCGTTCCGAGGTGTCTTATAGGGCACTCAACAAGCTTAAGGTTTGCATTGATCGCCTTTCGGCGGATTTCCCGGATCTCCTTCTGCTTATCAATGCCATACACATTTGTATCCGCGCCAAATTTAAGGTAGATTTTATCCGAACGGTCTATAAGCCGAAGGGCTTCATCATATCCCAAAATATCCGGAAGTGTTCCTCCGACATCCGGTGAAAGCGAAAGCTTTCCGTCAGAAAACGCTCCTGCTCCCGCAAAACCTGTCGTTATCGAACAGGGCTGGCAGTGAACGCAGGTCTTCGTCTTTCTCTTGGGACAGTTTCTCTTTTCGATCGACCGCCCCTTTTCAACCATTAGCACCTTAAGGTCAGGGCGCTTCTCGACAAGTTCATAGGCACAGAAAATTCCGGACGGACCTGCGCCGATTATTATAACATCATAATTTTGAGCCATTGATTTCTCCTGTAAAAACACACATTATTATCTGTCGGAATGATATCGGATGTCCGTTTTTAACATCTTTACCCAAATATCATTTTAGCCTGCGAACTGCATTCCGTCAAACAAATCGTTGATATCCTTTCCGTCAATCTTTGCGGGATAATCAGCAGTCGAATACTTAAGTCGTGCAATCCTTCCGTCTGAAAGCCTCGTATCAAGTGAATAACCGCTGCCGTCCCTGTGAAGCACAAACGGGGTAAACTGCTCGCCCTTTCCGATAGTCTCCCCCTCCGAAATGACATTTCCGTTTTCATCAACGATATCGGCAGTTATATCTTCTTTGGAGTGAACAGGGCTGTCAATAAATCCTGTTACGACATAACTGTCGCTGTCCTGTTCAGGATACCCGTCAGCGCCGACGTGGAACCTGCCGACAGCCGAAAAGCTCCCAATAAGGTCATATCTTGACCCAAGATAAAAGCTGTCGGGGTCTGTCATGCAGATTTCCCCGCTTTCCTCCGAGGCGGAATTTTCAACATAAGCGAGCGTAAAGCTGTAAGCATAACCCTCCGGGTTAGAAACAAGCTTCACCCCATCGTTTAAGTCAAAAAGATAGAGGCAGTAATAATCGTTGACTTCGGCTGTAGTTATGTAAAGGTAATTCTTCTTGTCCTTCGTGCGTACATGATAGTATTTCGTATAATTCGAGTTGGTATCAATCAGGACATCTTTAATTGTGGCACTCGCATCGTCCACCTTCAAAGTGACTGAATTTGCATATTCATAGTTATCACCATCATATTCGTACTCGGCGGTTACAAGCTCCTTATTCCCGTCACCGTTGATATCAATGAGACTTTCATAAGGCATTCCGATATCCTTTATAAAAGCCTTGTCACTGTCATCGCTTAAATATTTTGAGTCAAATATCTCAGGCATCTCATCATAGCCTATGGAAACGTCGGTAGCACCGTAAGCATAAGCCGCGATTTCATAAATCCCGAAATAGAAGTGTATGCCATCATCAGACAGATACCAGATATAAGGATTTTCATAATTATCGCCGTCTGCATTCTGCAATTCTGTTACGTCGCTGCTGTAGTGGGAAAGTGTATCTTCCAGATCCCAGAACACCTCATCCGGGTTAAGGTCTTTCTCTTTTGCACTTTCCTTTATCTTTTCTATAAGCTTCTCGTGGAGACGGTCATTATCAATGCTGATAACATCCGTCAGAGCCAGTTCCTTACCACTCTCCACATCAATTGTATAGGGTATGATTCTGTAGCTTCCATGGGCACCGTTCATGTAGTTATAATTATTATAATAATAGCTGACTACCCTGCTGTCCGACCTCTGCATTGAAAGGTCATAGGTATCGGAATAATTTCCATTCAGATATCCGTTTTCAAGGTCGCTCTTTGCTCCCTCAATGCCCGTCTTGCAGTTTTCTTCCATAAGCGCAAGCTGGTCCTTGTAGAGCGAAGTCAATCTTTTGTCGAGCTCGGGATATTTTGCCTTTTCGCTGTCAACCAGCATGAGAGACTCATTATGTCCCTCATAAAGCCTTGTGTAATTCTCATCGTTTGCCGTTTCATAAAAGTATTTCTTAACTGTCATATATAACGGAGAGCCATTCGAAGTCCTGTAAAAGTCGTCGCCATCCGCAGTGGCTGCATTATCCGCTGTTTCGCTGCTTCCGCCTTCTTCACCGTTTTCCTTGCTGCCCTCATTTTTGTCTCCGTTCCCTATCTCTTCGACAACCGCTTCCTCGACCGCTTCGGTCAATGCTTTGATCCTCGCCATATCAGGTCCGCAGCCTGTCAACGACAGAGTCATCATTCCGGTTAAAATAATAACAATGCTCTTTTTCATAATAATAAATCTCTCTTTTTTTAACAAACGTGGTCAAGAGCCGTTCATAAACAACCAACTTATTCTACCACCATATCCTTTTCTTTACAATTATGCAAATATGGTCAGTTTTGACCTCAAAAAAATCGGGCGGCATTTCTGCCTCACCCGATTTCATTTTGATATTATTCTGCAGCAGTTGCCTGCTCTTCAGACGAGTTCTCGAATTTAAGCGGAACATATTCGCGCTTTGCTGCATTATCCGCCTCTTTTTCTTCGTTCTTTAAGAATTCATCGAGATCGTCACTCACATCATTATCCGAATCCTCAAAGTCCTCATCGTCTTCCCTGCTCTTGAAATAATAATAAATACCGGCAGCCACTGTCCCCGCAATTAGAACAAAAGTAATTATCCTTGCGATTTTTTTCATTACATTATCCCCCGTTTCAACAATATGACCTGTCTGACCTCAGACAGCCCCTGACAAGATCCCCATACAGTTCAATTATAATGATGTTAAGGTCAAAAGTGATGTCAGGGATTGTTCCGCACTTCGTGCAGCTGTGCATACACTCTCACTAAGTTCACTACGTTCA